>JABIRL010000361.1 GCA_018667855.1 Rhodospirillaceae bacterium | reverse complement strand
GGGTGGACGGGCAGGGGGAGCGGGCGGCTTGGCGATTCGATGAATATCGAAAATGGTCTAGAGAATAAATTTCGACAGATCGGCGTTTTTCGCCAGATCGCCCATGTTGTCGCGCACAAAGGCCGCATCGATGGTCACCGTATCGCCGGGGCGATCGGTGGCGGTAAAGCTGATCTCGTCCAGAATTCGTTCCAGTATGGTGTGCAGGCGGCGGGCGCCGATATTTTCCACGTTCTGGTTGACCTCCGCCGCGACGGCGGCAATTTCGTCAATGGCGTCGTCGGCGAAGGTCAATGTGACGCCCTCGGTGTCCAACAGGGCGACATATTGCTTGATCAAGGAAAACTCCGGCTCCAGCAGGATGCGTTTGAAATCATCGGCGCCCAGCGCGGACAGCTCCACCCGAATGGGCAGGCGACCCTGCAATTCCGGCAACAGATCCGATGGTTTGGCCAGATGGAAGGCGCCGGATGCGATGAACAGCACGTGATCGGTCTTGATCGCGCCGTATTTGGTCGAGACCGTGGTGCCTTCCAATAGCGGTAACAGGTCCCGCTGCACCCCTTCGCGGCTGACATCGCCGCCCGAGCGTTCCGAGCGCGCGGTGACCTTGTCAATTTCGTCCAGAAATACAATGCCGTTTTCTTCCACCGCAAGCAGAGCATCGCGAACCAGGGATTCCTCGTCCAGCAGCTTGTCGGATTCCTCCGCCACCAGGACGTCATAGGATTCCTCCACCGTCAGACGCCGGCGCTTGGTACGATCCGCGCCCAGGGCCTTGCCCAGCATATCGTTCAGATTAAGCATACCCATCTGGGCACCGGGCATGCCCGGCACATCGAACGTGGGCATGCCACCACCGCCGGTATCGGCCAAGTCCAGCTCGATCTCCTTGCCCGCCAGTTCGCCATCGCGCAGCTTCTTGCGGAATGCATCCCGTGTACTGGCCGACGCGGTATCGCCGACCAGGGCATCAAGTACCCGTTCCTCCGCCGCCAGTTCGGCCTTGGCCTGAACCGTTTCCCGGCGTTTTTCCCGCAACATGGTCAGGGCGATCTCCACCAGATCGCGGACGATCTGTTCCACATCCCGGCCCACATAGCCCACTTCGGTAAACTTGGTGGCTTCAACCTTGACGAAGGGCGCGCCGGCCAAGCGGGCCAGACGGCGGGCGATCTCGGTCTTGCCGACGCCGGTGGGCCCGATCATCAGGATGTTCTTGGGCATGACCTCTTCGCGCATGTTGCCTTCCAGCTGCATGCGCCGCCAGCGGTTGCGCAGGGCAATGGCCACGGCGCGTTTGGCGTCATTCTGGCCGACAATAAAGCGGTCCAGTTCGGAAACGATTTCCCGGGGGCTGAATTCGGTCATGAGCTTAAGGATTCCACGGTGATATTCTCGTTGGTATAGACGCAAATGCCGGCCGCGATTTGCATGGACCGCCGGGCGATGTCCTCGGCCGCCATATCGTCCCGGTCGATCAGGGCGCGCGCCGCGGCCAGGGCGAAGGAGCCGCCCGAGCCGATGCCGATCAATCCGTCTTCGGGTTCCAGCACATCGCCGGTGCCGGTCAGGACCAGGGATGTATCCACATCCGCCACGGCCATCATCGCCTCCAGCCGGCGCAGGTAGCGGTCCGTGCGCCAGTCCTTGGCCATTTCCACGGCCGCCCGGGTCAGATTGCCCGGATGCTGCTCCAGCTTACCTTCCAGGCGCTCGAACAATGTAAAGGCATCCGCCGTGGCGCCGGCGAAACCGGCGATGATCTTGCCGCTGTTTCCCAGCCGCCGCACCTTGCGTGCATTGGCCTTGATCACGGTCTGACCCAGACTGACCTGGCCGTCACCCACCATGACCACGTCTTCGCCCTTGCGGACGCACAGAATTGTCGTGCCGTACCAGGTTTCACTATTCGAATGGTTCACTGCCAAGCATCCTTCCCCTGAGAAACCCTCATGTATGGCGAAACGGCGTTCTATTCAAGCACACACTGGCGAATATCGTTGGGTCCTGGTATACCGCGCCTGCCGGTTATCGAGGAGCAGGGCCATGCGCCAGGCAAAAGTCGAACGAAATACCAAGGAAACTCAGATCTCGGTCGAGATTAATCTCGACGGCACGGGCGTCTATGACGTCTCGACGGGCTTGGGTTTTCTGGATCATATGCTGGAGCAGCTCTCCCGCCACGGACTGATGGATCTGACGGTTCGGGCCAAGGGCGATTTGCATATTGATGGCCACCACACGACCGAGGATACGGGCCTGGCCATCGGGCAGGCGATCCGCGAGGCATTGGGCGACCGCGCCGGGATCGTCCGTTACGGCAGCGCCATGGTGCCCATGGACGAAACCCTGACCCGCGTCGCGCTGGATCTTTCGGACCGGCCTTATTTGATTTGGAAAGTGGCGTTCAACCGGCCCAAGCTGGGCGAAATGGACACAGAGCTGTTCCGCGAATGGTTCCAGGCCCTCAGCCAAGCCGCCGGCATCACCCTGCATGTGGAAGTGCTGTATGGCGAGAACAACCACCACATGATCGAAAGCTGCTTCAAGGCCCTGGCCCGCAGCCTGCGCCAGGCCATGGAAATCGACCCCCGCCGGGCCGATGCCATACCCTCCACCAAGGGTGTGCTGGGCGGCAGCCTGTAGGATCATGCGTCTCTACTCCGTTCATCACAGGCCCGGCGAACGGGACGTCACGGACCCGGATGTGGTGCTGGTGAAGGAAGGTTTTTGCTGGCCGGCATTGTTCCTGCCTCTGGTGTGGCTGCTGTACCGCATGCAGTTTTGGGGCCTGCTGGCCTATCTGCTGTTGACCGGGTTGTTGACGGTGGCTGTAACCCTGAGCGGCATGGATGATTTGACCGGATTGGCGTTGTCCCTGGTGTTATCGTTATTGGTGGCGTCTTTGGCCAACGACTGGCGGAGTTGGCGGTTGTCGGCTAAGGGATATGAACTGGTCACGGTCGTCGCGGCAAAAAATCTGTCTCAAGCGGAACGGATATTCTTTCTCCATGAATGGCAAGGCGATGATGATGCTTTGATCGCGAGCCCGGCGAAAACCTTTGTGCCCCTGCCGGCCAGCAGCCTGACCCCGTTCGCCACGCCGTTTGATCGGCGCTAGAGGCCGTCATGCGTGTCGCAATCGTTGATTATGGCTCCGGCAATCTCTGCTCCGCCGAAAAGGCGTTCGAGCGCGCCGGCCAGGATCATGACGGGACGGTGGACGTCGTGGTCACGGCGGATGCGGAAACGGTTGCCGCTTCGGACCGGGTCGTGCTGCCCGGCGTCGGCGCCTTTGCCGATTGCCGCCAGGGTCTGGGCGCGGTCGACGGCATGGTTGAGGCGCTGGAGGAATTCGCCCTGCGCAAGGCCCGGCCATTTCTGGGAATATGCGTCGGTATGCAATTGTTGGCGGAACGTGGCCTGGAACACGGCAGCCATGACGGCCTGGGCTGGATCGGCGGTGAAGTCCGCGCGATCGAACCGGGCGATCCCCGTATGAAAGTCCCCCACATGGGCTGGAATGCCCTGCGCATCGACGAAGACCCGGCTGATCTGTTCGCCGGCATCGGGGACGGGGCGCATGTCTATTTCGTGCACTCCTATGGCTTCGTGCCCACGGATCCGGCCCATATCAAAGCTAGCGTGGACTATGGCCCGCCCATCGTCGCCTCCCTGGGCCGGGACAACATCGCCGGAACGCAGTTTCATCCGGAGAAAAGCCAGGCCGTTGGTCTGCGCTTCATCGCTAATTTTCTGTCCTGGTCGCCATAGTCCGAAATATTGATATGAACCTTTATCCCGCCATAGACCTCAAGGACGGCAACTGCGTGCGCCTGCTGCGCGGCGAAATGGACGCGGCGACCGTTTTCAACAACGACCCGGCGGCCCAGGCGCGCAGCTTTCAGGACGCGGGCTGCCAATGGCTGCATCTGGTGGATCTGAACGGCGCCATCGAAGGTCGACCGGTGAACGGCGATGCGGTCTCCGCCATTCTGACCGCGCTGGATATTCCCGTGCAACTGGGCGGGGGCATTCGTGATGAGGACACAGCCCAGACCTGGCTGGAAGCCGGCGTGCGCCGGGTCATCATCGGCACCCTGGCTATGCGCCAGCCTGACCTGGTGGCCGATCTGTGCCGCCGCCACCCAGGCCGCGTCGTCATCGGCATCGACGGCCGGGATGGCAAGGTGGCGGTGGAAGGCTGGGTCGAACAGTCCGAAATGCCGGTACTGGATCTGGCCCGTCATTTCGAGGGCGCGGGGGCGGGGGCGGTAATCTATACGGACATCGACCGGGACGGCGCCATGCAGGGCCACAACGTTGCCGCCACCGCCGCCCTGGCGGATGGCTTGAGCACGCCGGTGATCGCCTCGGGCGGCGTAACAAATTTGGACGATTTGCGCGCCCTTAAGGTCGAGGCAGGACGCGGTATCGATGGCGTTATCGTCGGCCGGGCGCTCTATGATGGCGCCTTCGATGTCGTGGATGCCTTGGCGGTCCTATGCTGACAAAGCGCGTTATACCCTGCCTGGACGTCAAGGACGGCCGCGTGGTCAAGGGCGTTAATTTCGTCGATCTGGTGGATGCGGGCGATCCCGTGGAACAAGCCAAGCTTTACGACAAGGCCGGCGCGGATGAGCTGACCTTTCTCGATATCACGGCATCTTCAGACAATCGGGAAACCATCTACGACGTGGTCCGGGCCACGGCGGAACATTGCTTCATGCCCCTGACCGTGGGTGGCGGGGTACGGGCGGTGGAAGATGTGCGCCGGCTGCTGCTGTCGGGCGCCGACAAGGTCTCCATCAATACCGCCGCCGTCAACCGCCCGGATTTCGTGGCCGAGGCAGCCCGCAAGTTCGGCAATCAATGCATCGTCGTGGCCATTGATGCCAAGCGCGACGGTAAGGGCGGCTTCGAGGTCTTCACCCATGGCGGCCGCAATCCCACGGGGATCGAGGCGGTCGGCTGGGCCCGGCGCATGACCGAATTGGGGGCGGGGGAAATCCTGCTCACCTCCATGGACCGGGACGGCACCAAATCCGGCTTCGATGTGGAACTGACCCGGGCCGTGGCCGACGCCGTCAGTGTGCCGGTCATCGCATCGGGTGGTGTTGGCACTCTGGATCACATGGTCGACGGCATTGTCAGCGGCCATGCGGATGCGGTTCTGGCTGCCTCGATCTTTCATTTTGGCGAATATTCCATTACGGATGCGAAACAGGCCATGCGGGCAGCGGGGCTGCCGGTACGGCTGGGCACCTGACGTGGGGGTACTTTATCTGCTGCGCCATGGTAACGCCGGTATGGCCGGACCGGGGCTGGGCGATCAGGACCGCCCCCTCAACCCGGCCGGCATGCGTGCAGGCCTTGGCATCGGTCGCTTCATAGCCGAATTGGCGATGCCTCTCGATCTGGTGCTGTGTTCCACCGCCGAACGCACGCGGCAGACCTGGGCGCAGGTGGCAAGTTGTCTGGATCATCCGCCTGAAGCTGAATTCGAACCGGCGCTTTATCTATGTGCCGCCGCCGCATTGCATCAGAGGATACGTAGCTTGCCCGTCGGCGCGGATCGGGTCATGGTCATCGGCCATAATCCGGGCTTGCATGAAATCGCGTTGTTTTACTGCGGCAGCGGCCAAGATGTTGTGCTACATCAATTGCATCGGGACTTTCCACCTGCCGCATTGGCGATTTTTGATTTCAAAATGCCCTGGTCCGATCTGTCCGGGCAAACGGGTTATCTGCAACAATTCGTCACGCCAAAATCCTAGCAACGAAGGCTAATTCATATGTCGGAACCAGAAACAGCCGGTGCAACGAAAGGATCGGCGATCCTTGACGAACTTTATGCCGTCATCGAAGCCCGGCGCGGCGCGGATCCATCCGAATCCTGGACCGCTAAGCTGCTGGCCAAGGGTCTGCCGAAAATCTGCCAGAAATTAGGCGAGGAAGCGACCGAAACCGTGGTCGCGGCCCTGGCCGAAACCCACGAGGATCTGTTGGAGGAAAGCGCCGATCTACTCTACCACCTGCTCGTTCTGTGGGCCGCCAAGGGTGTAAAGCCGGACGAAGTCTATGATGTTCTCTACCGCCGCCGCGTCACCACCGACATCAAGAAAAAGAAGCAAAGAAAGAACGAAAAGAAGTAGGGACCCAGATGTACGATCAGAACAACGTATTTGCAAAGATCCTGCGCGGCGAAATACCCTGCAAAAAGGTGCATGAAAATGAACATGCCCTGGCCTTCCATGACGTCAATCCGCAGATGCCCGTGCATGTTCTGGTCATCCCCAAGGGACCGTATACCAACCTGGAAGAATTCAACGCGGGCGCTTCTTTGGAGGAGATGGGCGGTTTCATGAAGGCCGTGGCGGAAAGCGCCAAAATCGCCGGCGTGGAGGATTCAGGATATCGCCTGGTGGCCAACAACGGCGCCGATGCTCACCAGGAAGTGCCCCATTTCCACGTCCACATCTTCGGCGGCCGCCCCATCATGGGCCGGATGATCAAGAAAACCGAATAGCCCGGCATCATATCAATTTCCGTAGCTGGGCCGCCGGGCGATGGTGACGTCGCGGTGGACGTAGACGCTGAGGATCAGGCCGAAGCCGATGAGCAGGGACATCATGGATGTGCCGCCGTAGGATACCAGGGGCAGCGGAACGCCGACCACCGGGATCAACCCCATCACCATGGCCATGTTGATAAAAACGTAGAGGAAAAACGTCGTGATCATGCCGGCGGCCAGCAATCGGCCGAACTGATTTTGCGACCGCAAGGCGATGGCATAGCCGTAGGCGATGACAAGAATATACAGGCTCAACAGACCCAGACAGCCGATCAAGCCGAATTCCTCCGCCAGCATGGTGAATATGAAATCAGTCTGGCGTTCGGGCAGGAAAGCCAGATGGCTTTGCGTGCCTTGCATGAATCCCTTGCCGAACAGCCCGCCCGAACCAAGGGCGATTTTCGACTGCATAATGTGATAACCCGCGCCCAGGGGATCCCGTTCCGGGTTCAGGTAGGTTAATACCCGGTCCTTTTGATAGCCGTGCAGCATGAACCGCCAGGCCACGGGGATTGCCGCCAAAATGGTGCCGAACAGCACCGCGAATTTCCACAACCTGACCCCGGCCAGCAGCAGGATCGCCATCGCCGTCGCCAGCAGCAGGATCGCCGTGCCTAGATCTGGTTGCCGCATGACCAGGGCAACCGGAACCATGATCAACACGACCGGAAAGACGAGGTTGCGCATTCGGCCCACTTCTTCCAATGGCAGGCCGTGATAAAATCGTGCCAACGCCAGCACCAG
>JABIRL010000223.1 GCA_018667855.1 Rhodospirillaceae bacterium | reverse complement strand
TGAAAACCGCCGTCGATCCGGCTGAAGCCGTGTGCTCAGATCAAAGCTGATCGCGATCATGAATAATGTGGGCTAGTTTGAGCCGTCCTCCGCTCAATCGATCAACCGATATGGTTTCTCGAGCCAACTTTCCGATATCTCTTCGTGGAAGCGCCGTTACCATTGGACCAATGGTTAGTTTTTCGGTCTGCATAGCCATCGCCGTTAGAGCGACCCAGGGATCAACGCATGGCTCTGAATTAGGCCACTGTAGATGATCCCATATGAACATCGCGTCCCAATGATGTTCCTCCGCCAGCGCCGCCAAATCGGCTAGAATTCGGGCTTCTCCCACCAAACCAAAGTTCGGAATCTGGACTGCGTATTTCATGGCATTTACCTTCACCAAATTGAAGACCTCCAGAATACACGCGCCTCACGTTGTTACCATCCCTGGGACTACCAAAAATTGTAAGGAGACGACATCGGGCGTGACGGCTTCGGGTCATCTTTTGGCACTGGTGACACAGCTCTTCATTGAACGTTCAACGCCAGTCAGCGGAAGTCCTTGCGACGGGATTGATGAATGGAGCTCAAGCAGCCATTTGTTGGATATATTGGACCACGCGACGGCGGCGCGACGCTTCCCCGCAATGTATGGCGCATCGAGTTGGCCCATGTCGGGTCAGCTCTTTGATCCGGTGGCGCGATGCCGCCGAATACCGTAATCTCGGCGCCACACGCCGTCCGCGGTTGGTCCAGTCAGGGGAAAATTCGATGAGTGAAAGCAAGAAATCCATCGCGCAATGTCTGCGGGATGGTGAATTCGTATTGGCGCCGGGGATATTCGATCTTATTTCGGCCCGCATGGCTGACAGCCTGGGTTTCAACGCCATTTATATGACCGGCTATGGCATCGCTGCCTCGTACCTGGGCCGGCCGGATGCGGGCTATGCCACGTACACGGACATGGTGGGGCGCGCCGGGCAGGTGGTGGAACGGACCACGACGCCCCTGATCGCCGATGCGGACACCGGTTTTGGCGGGCCCTTGAATGTGCAGCACACGGTGCGCGGCTACGAGAAGGCCGGCGTGCAGGCGATCCAGATCGAGGATCAGCAGTTTCCCAAGAAATGCGGCCATACCCTAGGCCGGCTGGTGATCCCGCTGGAAGACATGGTGACCAAGATCAAGGTCGCGGCGGAGGCGCGCAGCAGCGACGATTTCCTGATCATCGCCCGCACCGACAGCCGCACCACCCTGGGGTTGGACGAGGCCTTGAGACGGGGCGAGGCCTTCGCCAAGGCGGGCGCCGACGTGATCTTTATCGAAAGTCCCGAAACCGTGGACGAAATGAAAACGGTCTGCGCCAATTTCGACAAGCCATGTTTCGCCAATATGGTCGAGGGCGGGCGCACACCCTTGCTTTCAGCCGAAGAACTAAAAGATATCGGTTTCTCCATCGCCATATTTCCCGGCACCGGCTTCCTGGCCACGGCCAAGGCCCTGCATGATGCCTATGGCGCCCTGAAGGCGGACGGCATCTCCAACAAGGTCAGCGAGCGGCTGTATCCGTTCGAGGATATGAATACTTTGATGGGTTTTGAGGACGTCTGGGAGTTCGATAAGAAATACGGTGATTGACCTAACAGGTCATACTGAAAATTGACCCGGCCCCGCCTTGGAATGCTATCCTGGTATAAATCGCAAGAAACGAATTTTGGAGGAAACGGATATGCTGACAGGTGAACAATACCGCGCGACATTGGATGATGGCCGCGCGACCTATTTCGAGGGCGAGCGGGTCGATGACATTCCCAACCATCCGATCATGGGCGTGGCGGCCGACGTGGTGGCGGACTGCTATGACCGCTTCTACAGCGCGGATGCCGATGCCCAAAGTCCCCTGGTGGGCATTCCAAAATCCGCGCAGGAGCTGAAGGAACGCATCCCCCTGCTGCACAGCGCCGATATGCTGGCGCACGTCACCTACAGCTCCATCATGACGCTGATCACCGCCGGCGGGCGCTTGCCCGACATGCCCGTCTATAACGAGCGTATTCAGGCCTATGTGGCCGACATGCAGGCCCAGGATCGGCGCATCACCCAATGCATCACCGATGCCAAGGGCGACCGAGGCCTGCCGCCGGGCAAACAACCGGATCCGGATTCCTACTGCCGGGTGGTGGAACGGCGCGACGACGGCGTGGTCATTCGCGGCGCCAAGCTGCATATCACCGGCGCCTCTCTCGGTCATGAACTGCTGACCATCCCGACCAAGGCCATGAAGCCGGGCGAGGATGATTACGCCATCGCCTGTTGCGTTGCCGTGAACACGCCGGGCGTGAAGATCGTCAATACCTCGTATGCGCCACGGCATGCCGATCTTCGGGATTTTCCAATTTCCGGCACGGATCATTGCCCGGAAGGCTTCGTCATTTTCGACGATGTCTTTGTGCCCAACGAACGTATTTTCCTGGATGGCGAGATCAAGTATGCCGCCACCTTCGCGCACTCTTTAGGCCTTTGGGAACGTCTGGGCAGCCTTTCCCACATGGCGGATCAGGCCGATGTTCTGGTCGGTTTCGCGCAGTTGATAGCAGAGGCCAATGGCCTGGAGCGGGTGGCCCATGTGCGGGAGAAAATCTCGGACATGATCATTCATGCCACCTTGATCCGCGCCTCGCTGGAAGCCGCGATCTTCAATTGCGATTTCGGCCCGGACGGCGCGGCGTTCCCGAACGAGCTTTACATCAACGCCGGCAAATACCACGGCGCGGCCAACTACAACCAGATCTGCCGCCATCTGCATGACATCTCCGGCGGCTCCATCGTGACCGCACCCAGCATCGCCGATCTGGAGAATAACGAGGTCGGCGCCCTGGTCCGCAAATATATGGCGGGGGGCAACGGCGCGTCGGGCGAATACCGCATGAAGCTGTTCCATGCCATTCGGGACCTGACGGCGGACTCCTACGGCGGCTGGCGCTTTGTCACAAATCTGCAGGCGGGCGGCGGGCTTTACGCCCAGCGTATCGTCACCCGGCGCCATTACGATCTGGAAGGCGCCAAACGTGAAGCCTTGCATTCCGCCCATATCGAATTGGACGACGCCGCGGAATAAATCATAAGGAGTGCACAATGGTGGAGATCGCGATTACCGGTACGGGCATCGTCTCCGCCCTGGGTACGGACAGTACGGACTTTCACCGCCGTCTGTTGGCGGGGGAGACGTCCATAAAGGCCTCGCCCTGGGCGGCGGAAGTGGAAGGACGGGATGCCTGGCAGGCGGTGATCGAGGGGTTCGATCCCGCCGACTGGATGGACCGGCGGATCGAGGAAGGCACGGATCTGTTTGCCCAATTCACCCTGGCCGCCGCCGAACAGGCGGTGCGTCAGGCGGATCTGGGTGAATTGGATCCCCTACGCACCGCCGTCGTCAACGGCACCTCCATCGGCGGCGTACGGGCGGTGATGAAGGCTCAGCACGCCCTCGACAAAGACGGACCGGGCGCGGTGCCGCGCAAGACGCAGATCCAGATCTGGCCCAACATGGCGGCAGCCCAAGTGGCCATGCGTTACGGCCTGCACGGCCCGTCCCTGACCGTGACCACCGCCTGCGCCTCTTCCCTGGATGCCATCGGCACGGCGGCACGGATCATTGAACGGGGCGATGCGGATGTGGCCATAGCGGGCGGGACCGAGGGCGGTATTTCTCTGGCTGGCGGTGGCAGGGACGGCGATTTCGTGCCGGTGCTGTTTCACACTGCAAATGTCTACGGCATGGAGGCGCCCGCAACCGATCCGAACCGGGCCATGTTGCCGTTCGATGTGAAACGCAGCGGTATCGTGGTCGGCGAAGGCG
>JABIRL010000057.1 GCA_018667855.1 Rhodospirillaceae bacterium | reverse complement strand
GTTCGCCAGAATGCAGATGCCGTCCACATTCTGATCGATCATGCAGTCGAGCACCCGTTTCTGACCCTCCAGATCCAGGCTTTCGTCATCATTGAATGGCGTCGGCGCTATGGGGTAGACGCCGCGATAGGGTTGCGAATGCCTTGCAGACGTCATGATCTCTCCAGCTCAGAATACAATGACGAGCCGCCCTCGCGTGCCGCCTGCCTCAAGGCGCCGGTGTGCTTCACCAGCTTGTTCCGGTGGAAAGGTGTCAGCCACGCGGAGAGTAATTGCGCCGGATTCGGCCATTTGCCGCAGGCGGTCCAGTTTCTCGTATTCACAATCGTAGTTGCGTACCCAGGTGGCCGTGAACGAGATGCCCCGCTGCGGCTCGCCTTCGAAACCGCGCACGGCGGTGAAGGCGCCACCGTCGCGAACCGCCGCGATCACCTGTTCGTTCTGTACGGCGCCATCGGCCAGACCATCGACGCCGTCTGGAAAATGCTCTCTGATCCGCGCGGCGACGTCCTCGCCCCGGCGAACGACGATATCGGCGCCAAGGGAGGTGATGAGTGCCTCATCAGCCTCCGACGCATCGGCGATAACGGTCAGGCCATCGGCCTTGGCAAGCTGGATGACATAGCCGCCATAGGCACCCGCGGCACCGGTCACGGCCAGCGTCTGTCCCGGTGACAGCCCCAGCAGATCAAGCGACAGGCGCGCCGTCAGGCCATTCATGGGCAATGTACAGGCTTCCACATGCGTGGTGCCGGCTGGCGCTGGAACCACCGCCCGGGCGTCGAGGACGATCTGTTCGCGGTAGGCACCATGGCTGGCTTTTGGGACCACCATGGCCATGACCGCATCACCAACGGCGACGCCCGTGCCGACACCGTCGCCCACCTGATCGACGATCCCGGCTGCGTCCATGCCGGGCACATAGGGCGGCGGGTCGACTTTTTGCTGCTCGGCCCTGGAGCCGTTCCGCGCCATGGTGTCGGTGGGGTTCACCGCCGCCGCGTGCACCCGGATACGGACCTCGCCGGGCCCGGCCTGGACCTCTGCGAGGTCAACGACCTCCAGTGCTTCCGGGCCGCCGTGAACAATCACTCCTACTGCGCGCATGATTCATGCCCCCTAGATTACGCCGCGTTGCCGCAGATCATCGATCCGGGCCTCGTCATAGCCCAACTCGGCCAGCACTTCATCGGTGTTGCCGCTCAGCTCCGGCGTTGGCAACCTTATCTCGGGCGGCTGCGGTGTGCGTTCCAGATGCACCGGTTGGCCGACCACGTTGACCGTACCCTTGGCGGCGTGATGCATGGGCTGGGCGATGCCCAGATGCTCCACCTGTGGTTCGGCGAAGGTCTGATCAATGCTGTTGATGGGCCCGCAGGGCACGCCGGCTTCGCTAAGGGACTCAATCCAGTCCTGGCTGGTGCGTTTGGCCATGATCTCGCCGATCACTTGGTTCAACTGGGCCCGATTCTTGGACCGCAGGCTGGCGGAAACGTAATCGGGGTGCTCCGCCAGTTCCTCCGCGCCGGCCACTTCCAGAAACCGCGTCCACAATCGGCCGGACGCAGCCGCGATATTGACCGCGCCGTCGGCGGTCTTGAAGGCGCCCATGGGAATGCCCGTGGGGTGATCATTGCCAGCCTGGCCGGGGACGTCCTGGTCGATCAGCCAGCGGGCGGCCTGGAAATCCAGCATGGAAATCTGTGCCTCCAACAACGAGGTGTGGACCCATTGGCCCTGGCCCGATTGGTTGCGTTCGATCATGGCCAGCAGAATGCCCTGGGCCAGATACATCCCGGCGGTTAGATCGGCGATGGGTATTCCGACCCGCACCGGGCCCTGGCCCGGCAGCCCGGTGATGGACATCAAGCCTCCCATGCCCTGGGCGATCTGATCCACGCCGGCCCGCAGGGAAATAGGGCCGGTCTGCCCAAAGCCCGAGATCGAGCCATAGATGATGCGCGGGTTGACGGCGCGCACGCTTTCGTAATCCACGCCCAGGCGATGTTTCACGGCGGCGCGAAAATTTTCCACGATGACATCGGCATCCTTGGCCAGGGCCATGAAAATTTCCAGGCCCTCGGGCTTTTTCAAATTGATGGTCATGGCGCGTTTGTTGCGATGCAGGTTCAGGAAATCCGGACCATGGCGCGCCCCGCCCAGGCCTTGACCAGCGTCCTTATCGGCCGGCACCTCGATCTTGATGGCATCGGCGCCCCAATCGGCCAATTGCCGAACGGCCGTGGGGCCGGCGCGGGCGTGGGTCAAATCAAGCACTCTGATGCCCTTGAGGGGCAGATGGCTGTCGCTCATAGCGGATTCCTTACTGGTTGTGTCGGCTATGGGGGAAACCCCAACAGGCCGGGCAGGTCCGCCATTGTATCAAAGATTTCGGCACCTTCATCTGTCAATTTATCGGCGAAGCCGCTGCCCGTGTAGCCGAGTACAGCCATCCCTGCCGCCCGCGCCGCCGCCGCGCCATAGGGGCTGTCTTCGACAACCACGCAGTTTCCTGGTTCGATGCCCATTTGCGCGGCCGCATGGAAGAACAGATCGGGGAAAGGTTTGCCCCTGGCAACCTGGCTGGCGGAATACAGCCGCCCCTCGAATAACGGCGCCAGGCCCGTGGTCGTCAGCGACAAAGCAATTTTTTCCGGTTCGGAGGAGGAGGCGACGCAACGGGGCAGGGGGATCGCCTCGATCGCCGCGCGGACGCCTGGAATGGCCTGCAATTCATCCCGGATCGCCTGATAGGTGCGGCTTTGCACCGTATGGAAAAAATCATCCGGCAGTGCCTTGCCGTGCCAGTCTTCGGCCATCTTGAAACAGCTGGGCAGGGACAGCCCGACCATGGTGGCGACACAGGTGTCGTAGGTGATGGGAAAGCCGGCGTCCTGGAAACAGCGCGACAGTACGCGATTAGCCAGTGGTTCGCTGTCGACCAGGACGCCGTCGCAATCGAAAATTACCAACTCAAAAGGCATTGTTTACATGAACAGCTTCTCGCCCTTCAGGTCCTTGTACATATGGGCCACCTGCTCGCCGTAACCGTTGTAAAGCAGGGTCGGCACCCGATTGTTGGAGCCAAGAACCCGTTCGCTCGCCTGGCTCCATCTTGGATGGGAGACATCCGGGTTGACGTTGGCCCAAAAGCCATATTCGGAAGCTTGAATTTGCTCCCAAAAAGTGGTCGGCCGTTTGTCCGTGAATTCAAAACGGGTAATGGATTTGACTGATTTGAAACCGTACTTCCACGGCGCGATAAGACGTAAAGGCGCACCGAACTGCTTGGCCAAGGGCTTGCCATAGACGCCGGTGACCATGAAGGCCAACTCGTTGGTCGCTTCCGCCATGGTCAGGCCCTCCGTATAGGGCCAGGGATACCAGACCTGTTTCTGGCCGCTGGCCATATCCTTGTCCAGGAAGGTTTGCATGACCAGATATTTGGCGCCCGACAGCGGCTTGGCGTATTTCACCAGTTCCGCCAGAGGAAAGCCGGACCAGGGCACGGCCATGGACCAGGCCTCTACGCAACGCATCCGGTACAACCGCTCTTCCAAGGGCATGGCGCGGATCAGGGTATCGATATCGACCTGGCGTTCCTTTTCGACCATGCCCTCGAAAGACACCGTCCACGGCCTGATTTTCAAGGCTCGGGCCTCTCTGGCAATGCGCTTATGTGAGCCGAACTCGTAAAAATTATTGTAGGCGGCGGCATCGCGCTCTTTCGTCAGCGGCCGGTCCAACTGATAGTTCTGGTTGCGCATGGCGGGATACAGATCCGCTGTCGGATCTTCTTCCTTCGCGGCTAAAGCGGCACCGCCGATCAGGCTTGTCGCACCCAGCCCAAGGGCGCCCAGAAAACGCCGCCGATTAAGAAATACATGCTCCGGCGTCGCTTCACGTTCCGGCATCTGCCAGGATGGCGGTGATTTAATCAACATGACTTGCCCCTAATCCCATTAAAGTCCCAAGTAACAATGTTGGTTGTTTACCGTCTCAAGCAAGCCATTGTCGCTTCAATCCCCCGTGATCGCACACGTGATCGCACACGTGATCGCACACGTGATCGCCCCCGTGACCGAAGTCAGGTAAACGTTACCTCGACCAGCCCTAATGGTCCGAAATCGGCCACAACGTTATCACCTTTTTCCGCTCCATTGACGGCAATCATGGTGCCCGTGGTGATCAACTGTCCCGATCGCAAACAGTTGCCTCGTGAAATGAGATGATTGGCCAGCCAGGCCACGACATTCAAGGGATTATCCAACACGTTCGCGCTGCTGCCCTGTTCCGCCGCAACGCCGTTCCGGCGCACCTGAACCGGATGATTGGCCAGCTCGATGGCATCAATATCGGTCGACTCGTCACCGTAAACCCAGAACCCCGTACAGACATTATCGGCAACCAGTTGCAGGGCCCCAGCCGTGGTCCAATCGTCATAGCGGGAATCCACGACTTCGATGGCGCCGAATATGCTCGTCAGGGCCGGGCGGACGGTTGCCGCTACATAGGGCGTGCCGGTATCGCTCAGATCTTTGCCCAGACGAAAGCCGATCTCCGCCTCGATCATGCGCATGAAACCATCGCCGGACGAAATTGTCGCCGGGCTGGTCAGGACAAAGGCGGATAACAACGGCCCCGCGAAGGGCGAGGATAGTCCCAGTTGTCGTTGCGCCGTCACGTTGGTGCAGCCGGCTTTGTAGCCAACGATACCGCCGCCATAATGGGCCATCATCAAATCTACGAATTGGTCCTGGACGGCATAGGCTTCCGCTTCGTCTCTGGGGCGGCAGTCGTCGGGCAGGGCGGCCATGCGGCGGTGTTCGCACTGTGCCTCCAGCAAAAGTTCCGCCGCCCGATCCCGTTTTGTATCAATCATTGGATTATGTGCTGAATTTGACCGTGACCTGTCCCAGACTGCCGAAATCAGCGACGGCCTCGGCCCCCTCCGGCGCCGGTGTCGGGGCGATGCAGGAACCGGCGGTGATAATATCGCCAGCCTTCAAACCGCCGCCCTGGGCGCACAGGGTGTTGGCCAGCCAGGTGAGCGCATTGTAGGGATTGCCCAGCACGTTCGAGGCATTGCCCTCGGCCGCCAGTTCGCCATTAATCAACAGATTAACGGGCCAGTCATCGAAATCCACGGCATCCAGATCCGCGATCTCGGCGCCTTTGACCCAATGGCCGGCCGCTGAATTATCGGCGATGACCTGCATGCCACCCGCGCCCAGCCCGGAAGTATAACGTAGATCCACCACTTCGATGGACGTCATCACCGCGCCGACGGCGGCCGCTACCCCGCCCGGATCATATGGTGCTGCGGCCTTTGGCAGATCCTCGGCCATGCGAAAGGCGAACTCCGCTTCCAGGACACGGAATTTGCAATCCGCCGGTGCGATCACGGCGCCGCTTTCCAGCATGTAGGACGAAACCAAAATCCCCCGGAACGGAGTGTCCAGACCGAATAGCTGCTGCGCCGCTTCCGTTGTGGCGCCGGCCTTGTAGCCGGCCCGCTTGCCGTTCGACAATTCTTCGATCAGCGGGATCAGCGCGTCCTGAATTTGATAGGCTTCATCAAGATCTTGCGGCTGTAAGTTATCGGGCAGCCCCTCAATGGTCGTATGGTCCCGGCGCGCCTGCGCCAGCAGTTCCGCCGCCGCGGCGGCCGCTGATTGTTCCAAGGTCATGTCTCCTTACTTTATATAACTCGAGAGTTAGGCTGCCACTTCTTCGTTATGGGCGGTCACCACGTCGTCCGCCAGTCGTCCCGTCAACTCCTGCAGCCGGTCAAATTCTGCTGTGTAACTGCCGGTGCCCTGAGTGGCGGAACGTAGTTCGATGATCAGATCATGCAGTTCGGATTGTGGCATATGGGCCGAGACGACATCCCAACCGGTCCAGCCCACCCGCGTATTGAAGCCCAGAATCTGGCCGCGACGGCCGGACACGATGGCATTGATTTTCGGTGTGTGTTCCGTCGGCGCGGCGATATCAACCTGCAAAATCGGCTCCAAAAGAACCGGGTTGCACTGCTTCATGCCTTCATTCATGGCAATTCGGGCGGCGGTCTTGAAGGCGATTTCTGATGAATCCACCGCATGATACTGGCCATCAAACGCGGTCACGGAGACATCGACGACGGGGAAGCCCAAGGGTCCCTTGATCAGGTACTCCTTAACGCCCGCCTCGACCGCCGGGATGTATTGCCGCGGTATGGCGCCGCCGACAATCTTGTCCACGAACTCAAACCCGGAACCGCGCGGCAGCGGCTTGATGGCCAGGTGCACATCGCCGAACTGACCGTGTCCGCCCGATTGTTTCTTGTGCCTGCCATGCTGTTCGACACTTTTTCGAATGGCCTCCATGTACGGTACTTTCGGCCGCTCCGACTTGACCTCAAGGCCGTACTTGCCCAACAGCCGGTCCATGGTGATCTTCAGATGAATATCACCCTGGCCGCGCATGACCAGTTGGTGCGTGGAATCATCGTGGCCAATTGAAATAGAGGGATCCTCGTCACGCACTTTGGCCAGGGCCGATGACAATTTGACTTCATCGTCCCGATGCGCGGCAGCGATGGTCAGGCCAAAGACGGGCGGCAGAACATCGGGCTTGGGCAGGCTATCGGCGTTGCTGTCGGAAAGAGTTTCGCCGGTCACGGCCTCTTCCATACGTCCCAAACCGATCACTTCACCGGCCTTGGCGGAGGGGATCTTTTGCTGTTCATGGCCCATCATGCGGAAAATGCCGGAAACCCGCTGGCCGTTCAGGGACATGCCCTCGGTCAACTCGCCTGCCCAGACCCGGGCGACGGAAACCTTGCCGCCATGTTGCGTGTGATAGGTCTTCAGGACCTGCGCCACATTACCGTTAGCGTCATCGGCGCCAGCGCGGGCGGCGGCGGCATCAGCCGTGGGGACTTCATGGCGCAAGGCCTTCAACAAGCGGAAAATGCCGCCGCCCTGTTCCGCCGCGCCCAACAATACGGGAATGATGTTGCCGTCCTGAAAATCCTTGGTCAGGTTCGCATACAGTTCATCTTTTTCCGGCGTGATATCTTCCAGCACCTTTTCCATCAGGTCGTCGTCGAAGTCCGCCAGGGCCTCCAGCATGGTGTAGCGCGCCTCGCCAAAGGCATCTTCCTCCGATCCCGGCAGCTCCACCACTTCCGAAGCTTGGCCCGCCTGATAGTGATAGGCGCGTTCCGAGGCCAGATCGATATAGCCGGTGATCTCTTCGCCGTCCTGTACCGGAATATGGCGCAAGACCAACGGCTTCGATGAAATGGGTTGCAGGGCATCCAGCAGCGCCTGAACGGTGATCGTCGCTTTGTCGATCTTGTTCACGAACAACATATGCGGAATGCCGGCTTCATCCAGGTTGTGCAGCAAGGGCGCCAACGCCTGGGCCTTGTCGCTGTCAGGTTCACAGACCACGACGGCGGCATCCACGCCGGGCAATACGAAAAGACTTTCCTGCAGCAGTTCGATCGAACCGGGGCAATCAAGGAATGTCAATTCGCTGTCCATGAAGGTGGCGGAAGCGACGTTCAATTCCGTGCTCATGTTCCGGTTGCGGGCCTCCTGGGCGCTGTCGCCGACGGTATTGCCCTCGGTGACCGTGCCCTTTCGGTTGATCGCGCCCGAGGTATGCAAAAGACCTTCCAGCAGCGTGGTCTTGCCGGACAGATACGGGCCGATAATGGCGATGCTGCGGGGTCCTGTTGGTTTGTTGTTGGTCATGATGCTTCCCTATCTACTGTCCATAGCATGGTCTGACAGGGACGTTCTTTACCAAGCGGCCTTATTCATTCTGCCAGGGTTCAATTTAATCAACGGGCAGGGGCCGGGCGCAAGTGGATTCGCAATAAATTTTCGCCTAAACGGTATTTATTTTGCCGACGCAATCCCGGGCGGGCCGTTCACATAGGGTTTTAACGCTGCGTAGGCCACCTGATGAACGGGTACGGGTACGCCTAGCGCCTTGGCCATTCTGACCACGGCGCCATGCAAACCTTCCAGTTCGATGCGCTTTTCGGCCAGCAGATCCACCAGCATGGACGGCATGGCATTGGCGAAATTGCTCAACATCGCCATGCGGCTCTCCAGCGCATCGGGTGGCAGTTGGACACCTTTTGCTTCCGCAAGGGCGATAATTTCCTGCATGGCGCCGACGGCGATTTCCTGGACCACCGGTTCCTCGATCAGGACCTTGCCCGGCAGGCGGGTCAGACAGCAGGCGGTGGCAAAGGGCACCAGAATGGCAAACTTCAGCCAGATCGCCGTTTCGATGTTTTCGACCAGGAAGGTTTGAATGCCGGCATCCGTGCAGACATCATAAAATGCCCGCAGGCGCTCGCTGTCCCTGCCGTCCAACTCGCCGAATTCCAAGGCCGCCAGGGGCGCCTTATGTTCGATCACACCCGGCTCGATGATATTGGACGGAATTTGTGCCGTGCCGCCAACCACGACGTTGCCGCCCAGTATGGCCTGCATGCGGTCCTCGGAATCAATACCGTTGAGGAACGATATCACCGCCGTGTTCGGCCCGATCAACGGCCGGATCAATTCGCACGCCTCGTCCACGTCGTACAGCTTGACGCAGAACATGACGATATCGACCACGCCGACGGTGGCGGGATCATCCGTCGCCGTGACCTCTGGAATATGCGCATCGCCCAGGGGCGAGATAATGCGCAAGCCGTTTTTTTGCATGGCGGCCAGATGAGCGCCTCGGGCAATGAAACTGACGTCGGCGCCGGCGACGGCCAGCCGGCCACCGTAATAGCCGCCGATACCGCCGGCCCCCATGACCGCGATTTTCAATGACATCTAATGGTGATCCCTATTTCAGCGCTGCACAAAAGCGCTGGATACGCTGGCAGGCGTCCTCCAGGTTTTCATTCGAGGTCGCATACGAGATGCGGAAATGGGGCGACAGGCCAAAGGCCTCCCCATGCACCACGGCCACGCCCTCAGCCTCCAGCAAGGCGGTGGAGAAATCCAGATCGTTTTCGATCTTCTTGCCGTCCGGCGTGGTTTTGCCGATGCAGCCCGCGCAGGACGGATAGACATAAAAGGCGCCGTCCGGCGTCAGGCATTCCAGGCCGTTGGCCTGGTTCAACATGCTGACCACCAGATCCCGCCGCCCCTTGAAGATTTCATTATGTTCGGCAATGAAATCCTGGGGACCATTCAGGCCTTCCACCGCCGCCGCCTGGCTGATGGAGGAGGCGTTCGAGGTGCTTTGCGATTGCAGTTTCGACATGGCCTTGATCAGTTCCACCGGCCCGCCGGCATAGCCAATGCGCCAACCGGTCATGCAATAGGCCTTGGATACGCCGTTGACGGTCAGGGTGCGGTCAAAGAGGGCCGGTTCCACCTGGGCCGGGGTGGCGAAGGTAAAATCGTCATAGACCAGATGTTCGTACATATCGTCCGTCATCACCCAGACATGGGGGTGGCGCAGCAACACATCCGTCAGGGCTTTCAGCTCGTCGTGGCTGTAAGCCGCGCCCGAAGGATTGGAGGGAGAGTTGAAAATCAGCCATTTGGTCTTGGGCGTAATGGCGGCTTCCAGGTCTTCCGGCTTCATGCGAAACGATGTCTCCGCCGTGACATCCACGATCACCGGCGTGCCGCCGGCCAGATGCACCATGTCGGGATATGATACCCAATAGGGCGCGGGGATCACCACCTCGTCGCCGGGGTTGATGGTCGAAAGCAAGGCGTTGTAAAGCACCTGCTTGCCGCCGGTGCTGACGATGATCTGATCCAGGCCGTAGTCCAGCCCGTTGTCGCGCTTGAATTTGGCCGCGATGGCCTCTCGCAGCGCCACGGTGCCGGGCACAGCGGTGTAATTGGTATCGCCATCTTGAATGGCCTTGATTGCCGCCGCTTTGATGTTATCGGGGGTATCAAAATCCGGTTCGCCGGCGCTGAGCGAGACAATATCGTTGCCCGCCTCTTTCAGTTCGCGGGCTTTGTCCGTCATCGCCATGGTCGGGGAGGACTGCACACGCGCAAGGGAGTCAGCAAGGAAGGCCATGATACCGGTACCTTTCAGGAGCAATGAAATATTCAATTTTAGGCGTCAGGGAACCTAAACCCCTTGTCGCCCCAGCGCAACGGCGAAGGGGTGTATGTTCGGTTTTTCCGCAAGCAAATTGTGCGACTGAATACAGTCATGGTTTTGACAGCCTGTGGGGGAAATGTCAGGTTGGTCATGGGCGCGCGGCATCCGGTCGCAAAACTCCGGCCCGAATTCGCATCAGGTTATCGAAGAGGTATCGAAATGGTTTTGGCCGCCGAACCGACCGAATTAACTCTTGCCGAGATTACCAGCGATTGGCTGGATGGGTTCGCGGACGCTCTACGGCGCAATGATTCGGACGGCGCGGCAGCGCTGTTTCTGTCCGATGGGCATTGGCGAGATTTGCTGTCGTTCACCTGGCATATCCAGACCGCAAGCGGCACGGCGGACATTGCGGCCGGGTTGCAACGGACACTGGCCGCAACAAAGCCGCATGAGTTTCATATCCCAAGCCACCGGGCCGCACCCCGTCTGGTGACGCGGGCGGGCGTGGAATGTATCGAAGCTATAATTGCCTTCGAAACCGCGACCGGTCCGGCCAGCGGCATTCTTCGCCTGGTATCGGATGATACCGCTGGCGGCGAATGGCGCGCCTGGGTGTTGCTGACCGCTCTGGACGATATCAGGGGGCATGAGGAGCGGACCGGCTCATTCCGTCCCGACGGCGAGGCCTATTCACGGGAATTTGGCGGTGAAAACTGGGCGGATCTGCGCCGAAAAGCCCAGGCTTATGAGGATCACGAGCCCGACGTCCTTGTTATCGGCGGCGGACAGGCCGGCCTTGGCATCGCGGCGTGTCTGGGACAGTTGGGCGTCGATGCCCTGGTTATCGACCGCCACGAAAGGATCGGCGATGCCTGGCGCAAGCGCTATCATTCCTTGACCCTGCACAATCAAGTGCACGTCAATCACTTGCCCTATATGCCCTTTCCACCCAACTGGCCGCTCTATATCCCCAAGGACAAGCTGGCCAATTGGTTCGAAGCCTATGCCGACAGCATGGAGCTGAACGTCTGGACCGGGACCGAAGTGGGCGGCGGCAGCTATGATGAACAGGCCGGTGAATGGCAAATCACCCTGGCCAGGACCGACGGCTCGGAAATTGACATACGGCCGCGCCACGTGGTTTTCGCCACCGGGGTCAGCGGCATTCCCATACATCCCGAACTGCCGGGCCTGGAAGACTTTGCCGGTTCTGTCGTCCATTCGGGCGCCTACACAGAGGGGCACGAGTGGAATGGGCGTAAGGCCCTGGTGCTAGGTACCGGCAACAGCGGTCATGACGTTGCCCAGGATCTGCACGCCAGCGGCGCCGATGTGACCATGATCCAGCGCGGCACATCCCTGATCGTAAGCCTGGATGAGGCGCAGAAGGTTTACAGCGTCTATGATGAAGGCCCCTCGCTCGCGGATTGCGACCTGCTGGCCACGGCCTCGCCCTATCCGGTTCTGGTGCAGGGGTACAAATTGTCGGCCCTGGCCATGCAGGCGGCGGACAAGGATCTGCTGGATGGATTGTCGGCGCGCGGTTTTCGCCACGACATCGGCCCCCCCGACAACACTGGCTTTCAAATGAAATACCTGCGCCAGGGCGGCGGTTATTGTCTGAACGTCGGCTGTTCCGAATTGATCATCGATGGTGAAGTCGGCTTGATGCAGTACGACGACATCGAACAATTCGTCGCCGATGGCGTGCGCCTGAAGGACGGCACCATCATGCAGGCCGATCTAATAGTGACGGCCACCGGCTATAAGAACCAGCAGGAGGTCGTCCGCGCCACGTTGGGTGACGATGTGGCTGATAAGGTCGGCCCCGTCTGGGGCTTTGATGACGGTGGAGAGCTTCGCAACATGTGGCGCCGCACGGCACAGCCGGGCCTGTGGTTCACGGCTGGCGGGTTGCCTCACGTGCGAATTTATTCAAAGTATCTGGCGATGCAGATCAAGGCCACGGACATGGGCAAGATCGAAGCCGTTATTCCAGCCGGGTCCTGAAAAAGGTATAAATTCGTTGCCAGGCGGCTTTTGATTTGGCCGCATCATAGTCTTCGAACGCGTTGCCGTAATCGTCGTTTTCCAGGGCGAAGTTGTGGCCCGCGCCGGCCACGGAAACCACCTCAATAGGTGCGCCGCGGGCCTGGTTTCGTTGCAGGATGGCTTGGCACAAAGCTTGATTGGACGCCGAATCCGCTTGGGGCAATATCGCCAGCATGGGGATGTGTCGGGCGAAGTCCACGTGCACCGCGCGGATCATGTTGAAGCCGAAGATGTCCTTAGCGCACCAGGGTGTAAGCAGCGCCGCCGCACGAGCCGTTTCAAGGCTTCTGTCGGGCGCATCGAGCACCAGCGCATCCATGATGGTCGTGGCGCCGAACGACAGGCCGAACAGGCCCAACCTGCCGGGTGCCGCCCAGCTTTGCCGGCCGGCCCAATCCAAGGCGATTGAAACATCCCGCGCCGCCGCGCGGGGCATTAATGCGCCGGACCGCACGGCCGGGCCATTGACGCCCCGGCCATGGTATAAATCGACGAAAACGGCGGCGAACCCTTCGGTGGCGAAACCGTCCAGAATGGCCTGTTGTCCATCGTGCCAGGCGAAGTCGCTCGCGCCGTGAAAATAGATCACGGTGGGAAACGGCCCTTGGCCGTCCGGGCGCTTCACGCGCAACCCGCCTTCAACCCGCGACGTCGCATCGACGAGTGTCATGGGCGCCGTTTCCCGGGGCGAGCACCCACCGAGCATCCATGCCCCGAAGAAAATCGTCATGAAGACTGGTAACAGGAAATTCTTGCGCACGACCGGAACCTATCTTGGTTGTGATACCCGGAGTCTGCGCCTGTTCAATTAACAAACCGATATGGTTTTCAAGTCATTGCCCGCATGGTCATGATGGCTCCATCGCTTCGCCGGCGGTTGTTTCCGCCGTCTCCCGCGCGGCCTCGGCCTCCGCCACCAGCCAGTCGCGGAAGGCGCGGACCTTGGGCCGGCGTTCGGCCCCGGGGGGGTAAACCAGCCAATGGGAAAACGGCAGCGGCAGGCCCAGATCGAATGGCCGCACCAGGCGGCCCGCCGCCAGGTCATCGGCGACCAGGGCCCGCCGGCCCAGGGCCACGCCCTGCCCCTCGATGGCGGCCTGCACCACCATGGTCCAGGGCGTCAGGGTCGTGCCATGGCTGGGATCCACATCATCGACCCGGGCCGCCTGCAGCCACATGCGCCAATCCGGGGTCACATCGTCCGGCATGGGCGTGCCGTCGTGCAGTAGGCGGTGGTGACGCAATTGATCCAAGCCGCGCAAACCGTGCGGCCCCTCCAGTAGATCGGGGCTGCAAACGGGGAACACCTCTTCGCCCAACAGCCAGATCGCCTCGACACCATCATAGCGGCCCCGGCCAAAGCGCACGGCGCAATCCACGTCGTCGCGACGGAAATCGGTCAAGTCCATCCCGGCCGTAATACGGACCTCGATCTCGGGATGCGCATTCTGAAAGCGGTCCAGACGGGGGATCAGCCATTTCGAGGCAAAGGACGGCGAGGTGGACAGGTTCAGCGGTCCTCCGGCCTGGGCCTGGCGCACCTCGGCCACGGCCCGGTCCAATAGGTCGAACCCGTCGCTCAATCCGGGCAGCAACAGGCGGCCGTGTTCCGTCAGGGCCAGGGCCCTGTTCATGCGGCGAAACAGGCTCAGACCCAGCTGGCCTTCCAGGCCCTTAATCTGCTGGCTGACCGCCGCCGGCGTCACGTTCAACTCGTCCGCGGCGGCGGAAATGCTCAGATGCCTGGCCGCAGTTTCAAATGCGCGCAAGCCATTCAGGGGCGGTAGACGTCGGGCCAACATCAATCTCCAATATAGGTCGAATTAGATTTTCTAAATTACTATATAGAAAGTCTCTGTTGTTGTTCCAGCATGTGAGCCTTATTTTTTGTGGGAGATCGGATCTAAGTCAATATGCGATTATGAGATTTGTTAAAGTATTTCTTATCTATAGAAACATTATCTGGCCGATAGCAGGCCCCGCTGTTGGTCCGGTTGAGGCGCCCTGGCATATCGTCGGGGCGCCTCTTTTCTTTTCGCCGCCATGACGGCAGTATTCGAAACCAAAACACAGGAGAGACCGTTGCATGGCTGAAGATAATAGCAATCATAGTGCCGTCGTGGTTGGCGTCGGCGCCTCCGCCGGCCTGGGAGCCGCGCTGTGCCGCCGCTTCGCCAAGGGCGGATTGCATGTATTCGTGGCGGGCCGAACTCAGGAGAAAATCGATTTGATCGTGGCCGAGATTCAGGCCAACGGCGGCGCGGCGACCGCTCATTTGTGCGACACCACGGATGAAGATCAGGTCATAGCTCTGTTTGATGCCGCTGAGGGTCATGGCGACGGCGTCATCCTGGCTGCCTATAACGCCGGCAACAACAGCCGTATGCCGATCCTGGAAATGACCGCCTCATGGTTTGAAAAAACCTGGCGGCTGGCCTGTTTCGGCGGGTTTCTTTGCGGCCGGGAAGCGGCACGGCGCCTGGTGCCACGAGGCCGGGGCAGTTTGTTTTTCACCGGCGCCACCGCATCGATCCGCGGCAAGCCGCCTTTCACCGCCTTCGCCTCCGCCAAGGCCGGGCTGCGCTCTCTGGCCCAGGCCATGGCACGGGAATTGGGGCCCCAGGGCATACACGTGGGTCACTTCATCATTGATGGCGGCATCGATGGTGAAAAGCTGCGCAGCGGTAATCCAGACGCTGTCGCCGCGCGGGGCGAAGACGGCATGTTGAACCCCGATGATATCGCCGAGGCCTATTGGCAAATGCACCTCCAGCCGCGTAGCGCCTGGAGTTTTGAATGGGATCTGCGCCCGTTCAAGGAAGCATTCTGATGCGGATCACCCTGGACCGCCTGGAACATCTGGTGCTGCCTAGAGCAACCTGCGTTCATTTGAACGCAGATAAGTTGCTCTAACTCCTTGAATTAGATCAAATTATCATCCGAATATCGAATTCGATTTTAGGCTGTTTGATCTAACGGGGATGTGGAGGGCAATTTGATGGAAATCAGCAACTATTCCTGAATCAGTTTATTCGGCGGCTTAGTCGGCGGCCAAGGTGCCATCGGCGCCATTCCGAATACGGAAGTCCGGCAAATGCACCTTGACCGTGGTGCCCACACCCTTGGTGCTTTCAATCTGCAGATCGCCGCCATGCAGCTCGCACAGGGATCGGGACAAGGGCAAGCCCAAGCCGGTACCTTCGTGATCACGGGTCATGGCATCGCTGGCCTGGCCAAACGGTTGCAGGGATAACTCAATTTCCGCTTCGGTCATGCCCTGGCCGGTATCGCGTACCGTCAATTCCATCTGGCCATTGTCCTGTAAGCCGGCCGTTACCTCGACTTTGCCACCTTTGGGCGTAAATTTGACGGCGTTTGAAAGTAAATTCAATATCACCTGCTTCAATTTTCGATCATCCGCCCACAGCAACGGCATATCGGTCTGCACGGACTGGGTCAATTTAATGCTGCGCTTTTGGGCCGGTCCGCTTATCTGGCGCAGGCTGGTCGTTATGATGTCGTCGATGTCAACGACGCCTTCCTCCAGATCCATATGTCCGGCTTCGATCTTTGCCAGATCCAACAGATCATTAATCACATCAAGCAAATGAGTGCCGCTGTCAAAGATATCCTTGGCATATTCATGAACCCGATCAAGATCGTCTTTCGCCAGCATGCCGGACATCATGATCTGCGAGAAACCCAATATCGCATTCAGCGGCGTCCGCAATTCATGGCTCATATTGGCCAGGAATTCAGATTTTGAACGATTGGCATTCTCTGCCAGGCGTTTCGCTTGGATCAGCTCCTGGTCGGCGCTGAATTTTTCTGTGATGTCCAAGGTGCAGGAGACGGCGCCGATGATCTCGCCCTGGGTGTCGCGCACGATCGCAACCGAGGTATGGCCGCGATAGTGACGGCCGTCGCGGTGACGCAGCCAGACGTCAAATTCCGCGCTGCCTTCCTTATAGGCTTTTGGTGCAAGTTCTTTCCAAAACCGCGCCTTGTCCCGCTGTGCCACGCATATATCGACGCTGCTTCCGATCATCTGGGCAGCGCTAAACCCCGACTGCCGTTCGGCGCCTTTGTTCCAGCTCATTATCTTGCCACTGGTATCGGTGAAAACCACGGCATCATGAATTTGATCGAAGATCAGCGCTTGTTGACGCAGTCGCTCCTCGGTCCGCCGGCCGGCGGTCACATCATGGACAGTGCCTGAAAGTCGGATTCGAACCCCTTGTTTGTCAAAATCAAAGGCGCCTTGCTCCCTAATGTAACGAACTTCGTCGTCGGGACGCACGATGCGGTAGTCAATTTCATAATCGCTGCTGTTTTCCAGTGATAGGGCGTGGGCCTCGCGCGTCGCGCTCAGATCATCAGGGTGGAGGAATTCCGATGTCGCCTTCGGCGCGTCCATCACTTCGGCGCGGCTTACGCCGAACATTCGGTAGGTCTCTTCCGTGGCGCTGAATTCTTTGGATCGAAAGTTGTACTGCCAGCCACCCAACCGGGCAATTCGTTGCGCGCGTGATAATCGGGACTGGCTGCGGCGTAATTCCCATGCCGTGCGCTCCCGATGCCGCATGCTGAGGTTGATGTAATACCAGCCGCCAAACACCAAAGTAAGGAACACGGCGATGCCGGCCGATATGACAACGGCGGCGATCAAAAACGGCCCCTTAACTTCCGCCAGGTTTATTTTCGCAACAACGGCCAATTCAAAGCCTGGAACCGGTTCATGCGCCGCCAGGACTTTCACCCCGGCATAATCCAAAACGCGGATAATCCCGGAACGTCCCTTCAGACCAAGACGAGCCGGAACCGCCAGATCCGATTGCATTGGGATCGCCAGGGTAGGGCCCGGCGAAAAAGGTTCACCGCGCCGGTATAGAATAATTTGATCGCCATCCCTGCGGGCCAGGATGAATTCCCCGCTCTTGCCGAAACCGGCTTTTGGTAGCCGGCGGGAGAGGCTGTCCGTAAGGATTGCCAGGTTTCCCGGTGTAATGGCCAAAGGGTCCTGGTATTCCGCGCCAGCGGCAATAACGGATTTGATTAATCGCGCCTCGCTCAAGGCCAATTCGTGCAATAATTCTGACTGGCGATCCACCTCGGCCCGATAAAGCATTGCCAGCGACGCGCCGGCCGCCGCTACGATTACGGCGACCATGCCGGCGGCGAGGAGGGCCAGCCGTTTATTTTGCCGTCGGCTGTTTTCACGTACTGAAGAACGCACATCATCGCGCCGTTCAACACGGCGGGCGCGCGCAAGGCTTTCCCCGCTTGATCGATCAACGGCAATATTGGTTGCTCCGGACACCTACGCTTTCCCTTGCCAAGAAATGGCTAATTCATTGCGCTAAATCGGTTTTTGTCACGATATGCGAATGTACGGGCATGGTGCCAAACCATGATTAACGATTTATTAACAACGTCAGAAATTTATTAATAAATCAATCAATGAACAGCCTTTTCCTGGTCTGCCCAATACGGTTCGCGCAGCTGCGCCTTCAATATCTTGCCGGCGCCGGAAAGTGGCAGTGGTTCGGCACTGAATTCCACCGATCTGGGGCATTTGAAGGCGGCGATCAGAGCATGACAATGGTCCATGATGTCTTGTTCATTGGCGTCTTGGTTATCATGCAGGCGAATGATGGCGTGGACCTGTTCGCCCCATTTTTCGTGCGGGATGCCGATAACGGCGCATTCAGCGACCGCCTCATGGCGATAGACGGCGTCCTCGACCTCGGCCGAGTAGACGTTTTCGCCGCCCGATATGATCATGTCCTTGACCCGGTCGACGATGTAGACAAAGCCCTCGTCGTCCATGCGGGCGCCATCGCCCGTATGCAGCCAGCCATTGCGCAGGGCATGAGCGGTCATCTCGGGCTGTTGCCAATAGCCCAGCATGACGTTGTCGCCTCGGGCGCAAAGTTCGCCCACCGCGCCGGGGGCAACATCGTTGTCATCTTCATCGACGATTTTCAGTTCCACGCCCAACAGGGCCTGTCCGCACGATCCCATTTTGCTCCCAGGCGTATCCGGGATATGTCGATCGGCGTCTAACATGGTCAGGATGGGCGCGGATTCGGTCTGCCCATAGGCATGGTGGAAGCGTGTATGGGGCATGACTTCCATGGCGCGGCGGACCACCGCTTCGGGCATGGGCGAGGCGCCGTAGAGAATATCGGCGAGGCTGGATAGGTCGAAGTCTTCGACGCCGGGATAATGCACTGCCATATTGACCATGGTCGGCACCCAGATGGTGATCGATATCTTGTGTTCCTGGATTGCGTTCAACGCCGCCCGCGGCTCGAAAGCCGGCAATATGACAGAGGCGCCGGCGGTCGTGGCGATGGCGTAGGTACAGGTGCCGTCCGCGATGTGGAACATGGGTGCGGCATGCAGATAGACCGAATGGCTGCGAAAGCCGACCTTTGGCGCGAACTGCAAGGCATCGTAGAGCACGTTGTGCTGGCTCAGCATCACGCCTTTGGAGCGGCCGGTGGTGCCGCCGGTGTAATACAACATGGCCAATTCTTCGCTGGGCGTATCCATCGCCGCCGTGGCCGCGGCGCCGTCGATCAGGCCCTCATAAGACAACATGCCTTTGGGCGTGGCGCCCTCGCCAAGAAAGACCACATGCTTGACGGTTTCCAACTGGTCCTGAATTTTAGGCAGCATGGAAACAAACGCTTCGTCGACCATCAACACCGTGGATCCGGAATCGTTCAGCCAGAATTCTATTTCGGGAGGCGCCAGCCTGGTATTTATGGGCACCAGGACAAACCCGCCCCACGGCACGCCGAAATAGCTTTCCATATAGCGGTCATTGTTCAATGACAGCACCGCCACCCGGTCGCCGCGCCCCAGCCCGAGTCCCGACAGACCTGATGCCAACCGCGCGATACGCTCGCCGAATTGCTGCCAACTATGCTGCCGCTCGCCGAATATGGTGGCGGTGCCGTTGCCATTGACCTGCAAATTGCGGCGGATGGTGGACGATATCTTCATTTGTCAAAGGCTCCAAAATTGTTGGCCGCAGCATATCCAGCAACCGGGCGATTTGTCATCCGTTTTGCATGGTTCGGAACAGAACGCAATGGCATTATCCAGGCTTTCCGCCGGGATATCTGCCGGATTGCGTATCGGCGTATTTCAGGTTTGAGGCCTGCAGCCGGATTAAATTCGGCTGTCCAGGTTCAGTTTCATGGTATCAGCGATGCCCATGATCAGGCCGACTTCATTCAGAAATGTCTGAACTTGCAGGGGATCGTTCATGGCATGGGCCAGGGAAGCCGCCTCGAACAGATCCCAGCCCGGCACAACGACCAAAAGCCGGTCTTCGGCGAAAGCAAACCGCATTTTTTTCGAGCTGCCGATCAGATCCGAAAGCGCCACCATGCGTTCCATGAAAAGTGGCGTCATCAGGTAGCGGCTTTCTATCTCGTCTGTGCCAAACACTTCAAACCGATCCTCGAACTCGGCGTTTTCCAGGCGAATGCGTTGCTCGCTACGCCAACTGCCCTTTAGCAGGTTGCCAATCAAACCCCGATCCGAGAAGGCGATGGTCTGCCCCTTAAACTGCTTTCGATAGGTGAATTCCAGGATCGCGCCGGCGAACTGAACCTCGCGGTGACGATCCACCCCGGTGCCGCGATAGCCATAGGCCGTGACGTCAGCCATGAACATGGATACGTTCTCGCGTTCAGCCGTGAATGCCTCGTCAATCATCGCCGAGGCATGGGACGGTATCAGGTCGAGCGACACATATTTGTGGAGGCCCGCCGGCATTTCCTGGGGGTCGTAGGATAATTCGAAGAAGTCGCATAAATGCTTAATCATGAAGGCCTTGACGTCATCGCTCAGGTCCTCGCCCTTGCTGATGGCCAAACCGATCACGAACAACCACCCCAATAAAATTATAAAGCCCAGAACTCCGTTCCAAAAGTCGTTATCGGAGGACGCCAAAGCAGCCAAAATAATGGATATGACGGCCATTATCGGCAGACCGATGACCAGAACTTTCAGGCGATAGCCGAGGGCCGCCTTCCGCCGTTGTTCCTGGCTGCTCATCCAGTCTTCGATGTGTTCGCGGTAATAGTCGTTAAAGCCGCGCAGATGTGGCAGGCTTTCATCGAATATGCGCCCCTCCACCTCCGCAACTTGTTGCAGGCGGCGCTGGGCATGAACCCGCCGGGCGTTGAACAATCCGCGGCCGCGTCTTTCCAGGAACGGCCCCAGTCGGCGGGCCAGGAACCCGGGCGCACCGGCGTCGGACTTTCTGGTCATGAAATAGCCGGCCAGGAACAGCAGGCCGCCGAATACGCTGCCGATAATCGACACGGGGATAAGCCCGTATCCCAGCTGCCGGGCATCCGGCATGGACGGTAATGCCAGAAAGTGGAAGAACACCAAAATGGCGATGGCGGTCCAGAACGCGCCGCCGATTAGTTTCAGGCCACGGCCAAAAGCAACCCGTACGGTTGGCGAGGCGGCCGCCATGCCCAACACGGCAAAAAACATCAGGAAACAAAAAACGCCCCCGACCGCCGTTCCTGTTTTCTCTCCAAATGGGATAAGGAAAGCCATCCCAATGACCGGCAGGGCCGCCAGCCAGGCGGTGAAACCAACGCCAAGTCGAACCAAAATCATGGCGTTCTATCCCGCGGCGCTGTCCTGTTGTCCGGGCAGAAATTTTGCCGCATCGACTTCTTCCCGGTCGGCGGGATCGGTGATCTCGAAATAGGGCATGGTTTTCACATCCGCCTTTTCCGCGATCAGGGTGCCGGGGAAAATCTGCGCCGCGTTGTTCAGGGCCGTGACGGCGGCATTGTAGGTGCGCCGGGCCGCCGCGATATGACCTTCGACCTCTTCCAGGGTACCCATGGCGCGGGTCACCACTTTGTCGGCCTTCAGGTCCGGATAATTCTCTGCCACCATCATCAAGCGCCCCAGCATACCGCTCAGGGCGCCGGCCGCGGCCAGATGGTCCTGCACCTGGCCTGGATCCTTGCGGTCATAGGATTGTTGAGCCTGGCTGCGCAGGGCGGCAATGTTTTCGAACAGGGGTTTTTCGTGGCTCAGATAGCCGCCGGTCAGCTTCAGGATGTTCGGCAACAGGTCGTGGCGCTTTTTCAATTGCACATCGACCAGGGACAATCCTTCCTCGGCCTTGTTGCGGCGCCGGATCAAGGTGGCGTACCAAATATAGCCGACCACCCCGACAATGATCAGAAACCAGAAAATCGTATTCATGTGTCCGCTCCAACAGCACCGGCGAAGCGCCGGTCGTTTGCCATAATGTAAGGTGGGTTGTTAAGATTAGCTTACGGAAATACACCGGAATTCTCCGACCGTTTGCAGGGCGCGCGTTCTAAATCCTTGTTTTCTGGGTAAGTTTCAGGGTTTCCGCCACATCCAGGATCAATCCAACCTCGTTGATAAAGGTCTGCACCTGAACCGGATCGCTGACGGCATGGGACAGGGCGGCCGCCTCGAACAGGTCCCACCCGCTGACCGCGACCAACAATTGATTATCGGCAAAGGCGAAACGCAGATCGGAGCCTTTGCCCACCAGTTCGGCCAGGCCCACCATGCGCTCCATGAACAGCGGCGTCAGCAAATAACGCGCTTCCACCTCGTCATCGGCGAAGACATCGAACAGAGCTTCGAATTCCTGATTTTCCAGCCGTATGCGCGGCTTACCTCTGATGATCTGATCGACGATATTGGTCGCCAGACCGCGCCGCGCCAGGGCGACCGTCTGACCAAGAAACTGCTTCGGCTGCCCGAACTGCAAAACAGCGCCTTGAAATTTGGTCACCCGGCGGCGGCGGCCGCCCTTGCGGCTATGGTCATAAAGCCGGACCTCGGCCATGACCATATGGACCCCGTCCCGGTCACCACTAAAGGCCTCCTTCGCGACCCATCCATCGTATTCGGGGACCAGCCCGGTTTCGCGAAACAGCCTCATCTCGATGGACGGTGTTCGGGTGCCATACGTCAGTTGAAAAAATGCGGACAGACTTTCGATCATCACCCCTTTGGCCATGCCTTTGATTTTCCGGCTGTCACCGATCGCATAGCCGAATGTGGCGAGCCAGCCCAGGAACAGGATCATGCCCACCACATCCTGCAGAATGGTGTCTTCCTCAATATTTGCGACGGCCAGGACACTCAATACCAACATGATCGGGACACCGACCAACAGCCGTTTGTTGCGTCGCTGGATAGCGGCGGATCTGCTGGCTTCCAGGTCAGCCAGCTTTCGTCGGATGTTTTGCTGGTAGTAGTCGTTGAAGCCCCGCAAATGGGGCAGACCTTCATCAAACCGGCCCGTGCCGTCCAGAACGCCATCTTCGATGCGATCGTGGGCGCGCAGGCGCCGATCACTGATCATGCCCGCCGTTGCACGGGCAAGCGTTGGCACGACGGCGCGAGTCAACAGGCTCGGGCGGCCCGGTTCATGGTCATAGATTAGTAAAAAGCCCCAGCAGAACAGGACGACAGCCGCGGCGGCGCCGATCACCAATGCCAGGATCGGTACGTCGTGCATACGCGTTGGATCTATTAATCCCAGCGGTTCGGGATAATGCCCCAGCATCGCAATGGCTGTCGCGACGGCGAATATGATGCCAACGGCTTTCAGGCATCGTCCAAAGGCAAGGCGCCCGGTCGGGCTGAAACCCGCCACGCCGGTCAGGCCCAGGAAAGACAAAAAACCTATGGTCGCGCTCAGTTGCGTGCCGCCGTCCTCGCCCAACATGACATGGGAAGCCGCCAGGATCGCCGCCATGGCGGGGAACCAGCAAACCAGACCGATACCGAGACGGGGAATGATCATGACAGCTAAGGTCCTCGTCGGGACAGGGGAGATTTGGACTTCATTTTGCGGAGCGTAATTTTGTCATAATGCCTGGCGCGCCTTAAGAAAGATTTACGGCCATTCAACAGCTTGCCGCTGCCGTTGATCTGGGATATTGCGGTTTGCCCGTCAGGGGGGCACAGTGTCGAAAAATACTGTTCGTGGATTGGAGGAAGCGTTGGATATTCAACAAATGCGGATCGATTTGGCGGCGTCCCTGCGGTGGGCGGCACGGCTTGGCCTGAACGAAGGCGTCGATAATCATTTTTCCATGGCCGTGGCGGGCGACGATGGCGTCATGCGCGGTGATCGCTTTCTGATCAATCCCTATGGCTGGCACTGGTCTGAGATTACCGCCTCCTCGCTGGTGCTGTGCAATGCCAAGGGCGAGGTGCTGGAGGGTGATAACGAGGTCGAGGATACCGCCTTCTATATTCACAGCCGGGTGCATTTGGCCTGCCCGTCGGCCACGGTGGCGATGCACACGCACCAACCCCACGTCACCGCCCTGACCTTGCTGGAGGGCGGACGCCTGGAAATGTGCGAACAGAACGCCCTGATGTTCGACGACCGTATCGCCTATGACGATGACTACGAAGGTCTGGCCCTGGACGAGGACGAAGGCGACCGGTTGGCCCGCAAAATCGGCAATTGCAGCCTGTTGATGATGGCCAGCCACGGCGTCATGGCCGTCGGTCCCAGCGTCGCCGATTGTTTCAATGATCTGTATTATCTGGAGCGGGCGGCGCAGTTTCAGGTTCTGGCCAGGTCCACGGGCGGCAAGCTACGCACGATTTCCCAACAGGTCCGCGATCAGGTGCGGGAGCAAATGGCCGTGGAGCGGCCGAAAGTGGCGGACCGTCATTTCGCGGCGCTGCGCCGCATCCTGGATCGGGAAGAGCCGGAATACCGGAATTAACCCATGGCCTTCGATGGCGTCGCCAAACTGCTGCATTGGCTCATGGCGATGCTGTTGATCGTCATGTTCATGTTCGGCCTGGGCATGGAAGAGCTGTCGCTGGCGGAGCGAAAAGAGGCGCTGCCGCAGCATGCCTCCATGGGCTTGATATTGTTGTTGCTGGCCGTGGTGCGTCTGGCTTGGCGCCGTGCCCATCCGCCACCACCCTATCCCGACAGCATGAGCCCCCGGCAGCAAAAATGGGCCAGGTGGGTCGTGAACGGTTTCTATGCCTTGATGATTTGTCTGCCCCTGGCCGGTTTCATGCACGCGGCGACTTATGCGGATTTCGAGGTTCTGGTCTTTGGGTCGATGAACGTGACCGCGCTGTTACCCTCTGGCGAGACCCTGACCGGCGTCTTTCATGTTATCCATGGGCTGTGCGCCTGGTTGCTGGCGCTCCTGGTCATCGGGCACGTAGGCGCGACCATCAAACATATGGCGATCGACAAGGACGCCATCGCGGCCCGCATGATTCCGTTTATGAGGACGCCTAAATAACGCCGCTTTGTTCCAACAATCGGCGATGGGCCTGCAGGCTGTCAGTGATCATCAGCGCGGCCTGCACCGCATCGCGCCCCGCCTCGCCATTGACCGCCGGGATTTCCCTCTGCCGCACGCAATGGATGAAGGCGGCGATTTCCTGGCCCAGGGCGTCCGCTTCCTCGAAACTGAACTCCTCCGTCTCGATATTGGGGATGCCCGGAAACATCTCGCCGTCGCCCTTGCGCCGGATGGTGACCTTGCGCTGGGCCAGATCGGCCACCAGATAGGTATCGGGCTGGAAAATCCGCATGCTGCGTTCGGTCTTCAGGCTGACCCGGCTGGCGGTCAGATTGGCGGCGCAGCCGGACGCGAAGCCAAGGCGGGCGGAGACAATATCCTCGCCTTCCGAGACCACCGCCGCGCCCACCGCATCGACCGAGATCAGCGGCGCGCCCACCAGGGCCGTGATCAGGTCGATGTCGTGGATCATCAGGTCCAGCACCACATTGACGTCCTTGGCGCGGGGGTTGAACGGTGCGATCCGGTTGGCCTCGATGAACAATGGCTTGCCGACGCGTTCGGCCAGGGCGAAATAGGCTGGCGAAAATCGTTCCAGGTGGCCCACCTGCAAGGTCAGGCCCCGGGCCTTGGCCGTGGCGATCAGGGCATTAGCGCTGTCGACGGTCACCGTGATCGGTTTCTCCACCAACAAATGAATGCCCATTTCCAGCAGCTGCAGGCCCACTTCGTGATGCAGGCTTGTGGGCACGGTGAGGGAGGCGGCATCAACCTGGCCGGCCAGGTCGCGAAAGTCCGTCAAGGCCTGGGCCCCGTGCAGGGCGGCGATTTCAGCGCCACTCGCGGCATCCTGGTCCACGACCGCGACCAGCTCGACATCTTCCATCGCCGCATACTTTTCCGCATGCAGTTTGCCGAAATGACCGACCCCTACAACTGCAACCCGCATCTCTGTCTCCCTAGCCGGTAATGGCGTCGAATGCGCCCATGATGCCGTCGAAACGGTCCTGGGTCAGGGCTCTTGTTTCGGGATGGGTAAAGATATGCACCCGGTTGGCCCGAATGGCATCCAGCACCCGGTCGGCGACCTCGGCCGGGTCCATGCCGTTTTCGATCGCCTGGGCCATCTCCTCCCGCCGGGCCGGATCGAATTTTTCGGGAACCGGGTTGCGCAGCGCCTCGGGCCGGTTGCGGTCGCTCTCCTGAATGCGGGTACGTACCCACATGGGACACAGCACCGAGGCGCCGATGGCGCTGCCTTCCAACTCCAATGCCAGAACTTCCGTCATGGCAACAACGGCGAACTTGGTGGCGCAGTACGGCCCCATGCCGGGCGCGGTGATCATGCCGGCGATGGACGCGGTGTTGACCACATGGCTCGGTTCGCCATGGGCTTTCATATGCGGCAGAAAGGCCTGGATGCCGTGCAACACGCCCATCAGGTTGACACCGATGACCCATTGCCAGGTTTCAGGTTTTACGTCTTCCAGCATGCCGCCGGCACCGATCCCCGCGTTGTTGCAGACCACATGCACATTGCCGAAGCGATCAAAGGTGCGTTGCGCGGCCTCACTGACGGCGCCGGCGTCGGCGACATCGCAGACCACGCTGTCGATACGGTTGTCCGCGCTGGCCAAATTGGACATGGTCGCCGCCAGGGCGTCCGCTTCCACGTCCGCCAGCATGACGTTGGCGCCCTGATCCAACAGGGCGCGCGCCATGCCGAGGCCAATGCCGCTGGCCGCGCCGGTGACAAAGGCCGTGCGGCCCTGAAAATCCTGCATATTTCGTTCCATTCAACCGCGAGCGATGCATGGATGCCTAAACCATGGTAGCGTCCGGGCAAAGCGTAAAATGGTATTTACGGACAAATGTGGAGAGACGGCGATGTTGAAACGCAGGCCCTTTGGCAGGACCGGGTTGGAAGTGTCGGAACTTATCATGGGCGCCGGCTATGTGGGCGGTATTGTCATACATGCCGACGATGAAACCCGCCGCGCCCTCTTGCGCCGTCTGCTGGAAGCCGGGATCAATTGGATCGACACGGCGGAAAGCTATGGCCAGGGGGCATCCGAGAAAGCCTTGGGCTGGCTGCTGGCCGAGCTGCCGGAAGCTGACAGACCCTATCTTTCGACCAAATTCCGCCTTGATACGGACCGCCTGGACGATATTCCCGGGCAGATCGAAAAGTCTCTGTCCGGCAGCCTGGAGCGCCTGGGCATGGATCGGATCGATCTCTATCAATTGCACAATCCGCTTGGTCAGGATGGCTTCGATATCAGCCATGTGCTGGGCGCGGGCGGCGTTTGCGACAGCCTGGATAGACTGAAGGCGCAGGGGCTGTTTGACCACATCGGCTTTACCTCTCTGGGTGACGCGGACCAGTGCAAGGAATTGATTTCCAGCGGCCGCGTGGCCTCGGCCCAGGTCTACTACAACCTACTCAACCCATCTGCCGGACAAGCGGTCACGGCGGACTGGCCAACCACGGATTTCGGCAACCTGATCGCCACCTGTCAGGAACATGGTGTGGCGGTGATGAACATCCGCATTTTCGCCGGCGGCGCGCTGGCCGCGCCCAATCCGCACGGACGGGAATTCCCCATCACCCGCAATTCAGACGTGCCGTTGGAACACGCCAGGGCCGAGACCCTGCTGGCGTCCCTGCCGCCCGGTCAGGGCAGCCGGGCGCAAGCTTCCGTGCGTTTCGGCCTGGCCCATGCCGGTATCTCTGGCGTTGTCCTGGGATTGGCGGAATTGTCCCATCTGGAAGAGGCCTTGGAAGCCGCCGCCATGGGCCCCATGGCCGATGACGTCATCGCCGGCCTGCAGCCTCTGTGGGACCGCGGTCTAGCAGAAGCCTAACAGAGGTCTAACAGACTGAGCAATTCTTCCGGGCGTCCTCGATGAGGGCGGTCAACCGGCTATAACTGACGGCACCCGGCGCCATCTGCTCGCCCACCACGATCGTCGGTGTGCCGCGAATGCCCATTGATCGGGCCAGTTTTCGGTTTTCATCTATGATCCGGGAAATTTCCGGGCTCTCCATGTCCGTCTTCAAACGCGCCACGTCCAAACCGATGTCTTCGGCGATTTGAAAGACCAGGGTTTCCGTCAGGCCGCGCCGAAGGCCCATCAAGGCGTTATGATAGGCAAGGTATTTGCCCTGCATCTTGGCCGCCAGGGCGGCCCGGCTGGCCACCACCGAGGCTTCGCCCAAAATGGGAAATTCCTTGAATATGAAACGAACGCTTTTGTCGGATTTCAGCAACCGGACCACGTTGGGCAGGAATTTCTTGCAGTAGCCGCACTGATAGTCAAAAAATTCCACTACGGGGATCCGGCCCATCGGATTGACGATGTGGTCATTCGTGGAAGCAAACAACGCCTTGCGGTTTTTCTTGATGGCGCTGATGCGGTCTTCCTGTTCCTTGGCTTTTTGGCGCCGTTCCAGTTTCTGCATCACTTCGACCAGCAGTTCCGGGTTCTCCAGCAGATAATTGCGGATGATCTGTTCAATCCGGGTGGTTTCCGGATCCTTGGATTGTTGTGCCTGGGCCATGGCCGGCAGGATAATCGCGGCGGCAAAGGATAGAACTAAAACGAAGCGGCGAAGGAGTGCGAAAGCCATATGGTCCCCGTCTGGGCTACTGTCAGGAATGTGCCGGGATATTGGGCTGGGACGCCGCCATAGGCAAGACCCGATCACGCAACTGTGCGCACCCGTGCGACGGCGGCAAGCCAGGCGGCGTACAGCCTGTCCCGTTCCCCGGCTGCCATTCGCGGTACGAAATTCGCCTCGCGCCGCCAATGTTTCCCGATAACTTCGGTGGAGGGAAAGACGGATTGCTGCAGGCCGGCCAGATAGGCCGCGCCCAGGGCCGTGGTTTCGGTGACGACGGGCCGGTCCACGGCGACATCCAGAATATCGGCCAGAAACTGCATCAGCCAGTCATTACCGACCATGCCGCCGTCCACGCGCAGCACGTCCAAGGACAAATCCCTCGAAGCGGAAGCGTCCCGCTGCATGGCCAGGAGTAAATCGCGGGTCTGATAACAGACCGCCTCCAGCCCGGCGCGGACAATCTGCGCGATGCCGCTGTCCCGGGTCAGCCCCAATATGGCGCCGCGCGCCTCGGCATCCCAATAGGGTGCGCCAAGGCCGGTAAAGGCCGGCACCATGATCACGCCATCTGTGGAAGGTACGCTGTGGGCCAGGGCTTCGGAGTCCGGCGCCGCGTCGATCAATTTCAGGCCGTCACGCAACCATTGCATGGCGGCACCGGCGACAAAGATGCTGCCCTCCAGGGCATAAGTGGTCTGCCCGGCCAGGCGATAGGCCACCGTGGTCAGCATGCGGTTTTGCGAGGTGATGGCTTCGGCCCCGGTGTTCAACATCACGAAGCAGCCGGTGCCGTAGGTGGATTTGATCATGCCGGGGCGGAAACAGGCCTGCCCGACCGTGGCCGCCTGTTGATCCCCCGCCATGCCCGCGATGGCGATGGGGGCGCCAAACAAATCACTTCGCGTGTGCCCAAAATCGGCGGCGCAGTCCCGGACCTCCGCCAGCAGGGACATGGGAATGGCGAACAGTTGGCAAAGATCCTCGTCCCAGCATTGGCGATGAATATCGAACAGCATGGTGCGGGCCGCGTTGGTGGCGTCGGTGGCGTGATGGGCGCCGTCGGTCAGGTTCCATAATAGCCAGCTGTCGATGGTGCCAAAGGCCAACCGGCCTGCCTCCGCCGCCTCTCGGGCGCCGTCCACGTTATCCAGCAGCCAGGCGATCTTGGTGGCCGAAAAGTATGGATCGACGATCAGGCCGGTCCGGGCCTGGATCAACGTATCATGGCCGTCCCGGCGCAGATGCTCGCAGTGATCATTGGTGCGGCGGTCCTGCCAAACAATGGCGTTATGGATTGGCACGCCGGTATCACGATGCCAGATCACCGTGGTTTCCCGTTGATTGGTGATGCCGATGCCGGCGATTTGCCCTGGCCTGACACCGCCCCGTTCCAAGGCTTCCCGCGCGGTGGCCAGGGTATCCTGCCAGATCCGTTCACCATCGTGTTCCACAAGGCCGGGAGAGGGAAATATCTGAGGCAATTCCCGCTGCGCCGTGGCCCGCGCCGCACCCTGGTCGTCGAACAATATAGCGCGGCTGGACGTGGTGCCCTGATCCAGTGCCAGGATGAAGGTATCCCCCGGCATTATCTTTTCTTGCGCTTGCCAGCCCTTTGCGCGGCGGCCTTGATATCCTGGGCCCGTAACCAGCCGGGCGAACCCTTCGCCAGGGTCCGTTCCGCCCGCGCGGCCTGTCCGGCGGCATCGCGGAACTTGCCGGTCAGAAAATATCGTTCCGCCGTGGCCAGGGCCGCCTGGCCCAAATCCCCATGCCGGCCATGGGCCATGCCCAGCCAGCGCCAGGCCGATGGATTGCCCGGCGCAAGCCGCACGGCGCGACGCATGTTCTCGACGGCGGCTTCGATGTGCTGGTCACTCTCTGCGGAAACCTGGGCCTGACCCAGGCCAATTCGCAACAGGACGCTGTTGGGGCGCAAGTCAACCGCGCGTTGGTACGGCGCCACGGCCGCCGCCGCCCGGCCGTTCTCCAACAGAATCTGTCCGTGAAATTCGTGAAAATACGGGTCGTCGGGATGGTCGGTCAGCAGGCCCTGGATCAGCTCCAGCGCTTTCGCTGTTTGCCGTTTCTTGTGTTGGGCGATGGATCGGGCATAACGGCTGTACAGACTTTTGTCGGTGTTTGGGTACTTGCGGAAGGTTTCCGCCGGGCTGCGCAGGAAGGCGATCAGCTTGGCTTGCATTCGGTGATGACGAATGACGAATTCCGGTCTTTCGGCGGCATCGGAATAGGGCGAGCGGGCCACGGCGGCACGAATCGTGTCGACCCTGTTCCGGGTCAGGGGATGGGTGCGTACATAAGGGTCCTGGCTGGAGGTCAGAAGAGCTTCCTGATCGCCCAGCTTGTCAAAAAAGGCCAGCATTCCCCGGGCCGATTGGCCGGTCTGTTCCAAAATGCTCAAGGCGGCCTGATCAGCCGAGCTTTCCTGCACCCGGCTGTATTTCAGGAACGAACGCTGGGCGACATGGGTGCCGCCGGCGATAATGGCGCTGCCGGCCTGCCCCTGGCCGGCGACGGCGGCGGCGGCGCCCAGGACAAATGCCATGATCGACTGGGCCGTGGCATCGCGCAGGGCATCCTGGGTGCGGGCCAGATGGCCGCCGGTGATGTGCCCGGTTTCATGGGCCATGACGCCAATGACCTGGTTGGCATCGTCCGATGCGATCAACAGACCGGTATTTATAAATATTTTTTGCCCGCCGGCGACAAAGGCATTGAGCGAGGAATCCTTGACCAGGAATACGCGCACGGCGGACGGCTCCAGCCCGGCGACGGCGAACAGTGGTGTCCCGAACAGACGAATGGTATCTTCAATCTCCGCATCGCGGATAAAGGAAACCCGTCGCGCCTGGGCCGGTTCAGTGCCGACCAGAAGCGTCATATATGAAAGCAGTAGAAGTCCAATTATGTACCGCAAGCTCACCGCTCCATCTGCATGTCTTCCCCAAACTAAGTTTGTGACGCGGCGGCGTCAACGTGGCTGTCTGGCGGCGCTGTTTTTAGCTTTGGCGGCCTGCGGCGGGGCACCGCCCAAGGTCGGCCAAGTCGGCGCCGTCCAGGGCTTTATCGGCGCCGCGATTGGCGAGGAACCGCGCGCGGCTTTGGCGGCCAGAGATACATTGTCGGCCGGCGGGACGGCCGCTGATGCGGCAACGGCGGCCTATTTCACCATGACCGTGACCTATCCGGTGGCCGTTGGTCTGGGCGGCGGCGGTGTCTGTCTGTACTACGACCATCGCGGCGACAAAGTCGAAACCCTGGATTTTCGGGCCGCACCGGCCCTGGCGGGCGGTGCCATCGCTGTGCCGGGCGCCCTGCGTGGCATGGCCCTGCTGCATAGCCGATATGGCCGTCTACCGTGGGCGCAACTGGTGGCGCCGGCCGAAACCATGGCCCGTTTTGGCCATCAAATCAGTCGCGCCCTGGCCAAACGCCTGGCGCCACAGGCCGCGCGCCTGCACAGGGATGCAACAGCGGCCAGGATATTCCTACATGCGGACGGTACGCCGCTGGATGAAGCGGAAACCGTTTTCCAGGTCGAATTGGCCTCGGCCCTGACGCGAATCCGTACCCGCGGCGTCAGCGACCTTTACGGCGGCGAGGCCGGCCGCCAATTGCTGCAGGCCGGAGCGGCCCATGGCGGCAAGGGAACGATCGCAGAATTACGAAAATACCGGGCGATCTGGCGCGAAACCGCCCAGACGCCCGTGGGCAATCATATGCTGCATCATCCTGTTTTGGGCGATGGCGAGAGTACTGGCAAGCGATTGACCGATATGTTGGCGAAGTCCAGCGTCGTTGATACGGCCAGGGCGATGTTCAGCGGTCAGAAACTGTCGGGGGCAATTGATCGGGGTGAGGCGGCGTTCGTGGCGGGCGACAGTTTCGGCTCCTCCGTTGCCTGCATATTTCATATGAACGGCGCCTTTGGCAGCGCTGCCATGGTGCCGGAGATGGGTGTATTTCTCTCGCCGGAATCTGGCGCGGGGCAGACGCTGGGCGGCGGCCGCGGTTATTCGCTGCCGTTGCTGGGGGTGAATGAGCCCTTGAACCAGACCGTATTGGCGGTGGCGGGCGCGGGCGGGCCGAACGGCGCCTTGGCGGCGGCCTTCGTCAGTCTCGAGGCCATGACAAAGAGCGGTGATTTGGTTCGGGCCATGGCCGCGCGGGACACCATAACCGCCCTTGGCCGCGTGCAGGCCTTGTGGTGTCCCAAGGGGATCCGCGCGACGCCGGAAACCTGTCAGTTCGCCACCGATCCCCGGGCCTATGGCCTGGCCGTATTTGACAAATTTTGAGGCTGTCATGAAAATTTCGCAACGGGGCGCCATTCCCCCCTTCATCGTCATGGATGTGATGAAGGCTGCCGCCGACCGCGAGGCGTCGGGGGAGGGGGTCCTGCATATGGAAGTGGGCCAGCCATCCACGCCGGCGCCCAGCGGTGTTATCAACGCTGCCAAGCAGGCCCTGGACGGTGATTTGCTGGGCTATACCCTGGCCACCGGTATCCTGACGCTGCGGGAGCGTATTGCCCGCCATTATCTGGAATATTACGGCGTCACGGTACCGGCCGAGCGGATTTGCGTCACCACCGGGTCGTCGGCCGCTTTCCTGCTGACCTTTCTGGCGGCCTTTGATCCCGGTGACAAGGTTGCCATTCTGCGGCCCGGCTATCCCTGCTACCGCAATATTCTCGGTGCCCTGGATATCGAGGCCGTGGAAGTCCCGGTAGGGCCGGACAGCCGTTTCCAGCCGACCCTGGAAAGTCTGGATGCGGCGGGCGGCGGCGACCTGGATGGATTGCTAATCGCCTCACCGGCAAATCCCACGGGCTCCATGCTGCGCGAGGACGAATTGCGCGGGATCCTGGATTATTGCCGAAACCACCAGATTCGTTACATTTCGGACGAGATCTATCATCAGATCACCTATGGCGAAACCACATCCACGGCGGTGGCTCACGACGCAGACGCGGTCGTGATCAATTCGTTTTCGAAATACTACTCCATGACCGGTTGGCGGCTGGGATGGATGGTGCTGCCCGAGGATATGCTGCGCCCGGTGGAGCGCCTGGCCCAGAACCTCTTTATCTCGGCCCCCAGTCTGGCCCAACATGCCGCCGTCGCGGCATTTGATTGCAGCGTCGAGTTGGATGCCAATGTGGCCCGTTACGCCCGGAATCGGGAATTGCTATTGGCGGAACTGCCAAAGGCCGGCCTGGACAAGTTCGCCCCCGCCGACGGCGCGTTTTACATCTATGCCGACGTGCGTACCTTCACCAATGACGCCCAGGCCTTTTGCCGCCAAATGCTGGAGCAAACAGGCGTGGCCGCGACGCCGGGCAACGATTTCGATCCCGTTGACGGCGCATCCCATGTGCGCTTTTCCTTCGCCGGCTCGGACGAAGACATGGCCGAGGCCTGTCGCCGTTTGCAGGTTTGGCTCGCGAAAGTCTGAAGCTAGAGCGTTTTAGCTTAGAACAACCTGCCCCGCTGCCACCAACCGCGCCGTTTCGGCTTGTCAGCCTCATCGGCCACTGTCTCATCGGCGACAGCTTCTTCCGTGGGCCCGGCATCCCCATTGCTGCTGTCACTTTCCGCCTCGACGACAGGTTCGCTTGCCGCTTCCGGTTCGATCACGGCGACGGGTTCGTCCGCCACGGGCGCCGCTTCTTCGGGCGTCGAAATATTGGCGGCATCGGTGGCCTCAGCAGCATCTGCGGTCTGATCGCCTTCGTCGGCATCCGTGTTCGTCATGCCCACGGCGGTAAAGCCGATCGGCGAGGGGGCTTCGACGGTGGCAAAGAAGTTCGGCGTATCGGTTTGTCCAGGACTTTCCGCGACATTAGCTGTGTCTTCAGCTGTGTCTTCAGTCAGATCCTGCACCGGCATGCCATCGGATGGGGCGGTATCGCCTGCCTCTGCCGCGGCTCCTTCAGAGTCCTCCGCGGCGTCGCCATTGGCGCCGTTGGCTCCATTGGCGTCTGCCTGATCGCCTTGTTCCGCATTGGCGCGCCGACGCCGGCCGCCGCGACGGCCACGGCGGCGGCGGCGGGTTTTTTCTTCGCCATCGCCATCACCGTCATCGGAGGACGCTTCGTCCTGGCCGTTGCTGTTTTCGCCGGCCGCTTCGTTGTCGTCAGAATTGCCGCCATCATCCTCTGCCTTGCGTTCTTCACCGCCCCGGCGGGAGCGGCGGCGGCGGCGCGGACGCCGTTCCTTGGGCTTTTCGTCATCTTCGCTATCGTCGACCTCAATAGCTTCGGCCTCTATCACTTCGTCATCGTCGTCATCATCGGGCTGGGGCATATTCTCGGCATTGCGGCGCCGTTCCTGCTCGATCTCCTCAATCTCCTGGGCCGTGCGGGTTTGATCGACCGTGATGCGGCAGTCCGGCGCGACCAGGGTTTCATCGCCCAGGATAAAAATTCGCATCCCATAACGTTGCTCAATCTCCGCCAAATGATCCCGTTTCTGGTTCAGCAGATACAGCGATACATCGCTCGGGGCATGTACGGTCAACTGTGCGGCGCGGCCGCGAATGCCTTCTTCCTCGATCGTGCGAAGAACATGCAGGGAGGTAGATTCCGTGGTCCGGACAAAGCCGGTGCCGGCGCAGATTTCACAGATCTTGGTCGACGCCTCGAACAGGCTGGGGCGCAGCCGTTGACGGGACAATTCCATCAAGCCAAAGGATGAGATACGGCCCATCTGGATGCGCGCCCTGTCATCTTTTAATGAGTCCTTCATACGGCGTTCGACCGAGCGGTTATTGCGGTTTTCATCCATATCGATGAAGTCGATCACCACAAGACCGGCCAGATCCCGCAGACGCAATTGCCGCCCGACCTCGGTCGCTGCCTCCAGGTTGGTCTTCAGGGCCGTTTCCTCGATGTTCCGCTCCTTGGTGGAACGGCCCGAGTTGACGTCAACGGCGACCAGCGCCTCGGTCTGGGCAAATACCAGATAGCCGCCCGATTTCAGCTGCACCACATTGGAATGCATGCTGTCCAATTGCTGCTCCACTTGATAGCGGTGCAACAGGGGAATGCGGTCACGATAGGGCTGCACTTTCTTGGCATGTGAGGGCATCAGCATGCGCATGAAGTCCTTGGCCACGCGATAGCCGTCCTCGCCATCCACCAGGACCTCATCAATGTCCTTGGCATACATGTCCCGGATCGCCCGTTTGATCAGGTTGGCCTCTTCATAAACCACCGTGGGCGCCGACGAATCCAAGGTCAGATCCCGCACGCTGTCCCACAGCCGCAGTAAATATTCAAAATCTCGGCGGATTTCCGATTTGGTGCGGTTTTGCCCCGCCGTACGAACGATGACGCCCATGCCATCGGGTACATCGAGATCACTGACGATATTTTTCAGCTTCCGCCGGGCCGTCTGATTGGCGATCTTACGGCTGATGCCGCCGCCACGCGCCGTATTGGGCATCAATACGCAATAGCGCCCGGCCAGGGACAAATACGTGGTCAATGCGGCGCCCTTGTTGCCACGTTCTTCCTTGACCACCTGGATCAACAGGATTTGCCGCCGTTTGATGACTTCCTGGATTTTATAGCTGCGCCGGCTGCGACCCCGGGGCCGCGGCACTTCATCCATGACATCCACGGCGCCAGCCGGCTGGCTGTCATTTTGGCGAACGTCCTCGCCATCATCGTCACCGCTGTCTTCGGCGCTCTCTTCGTCGCCGGCGGCGGTTTGTTCAGCGGCGGCATCGGTTGATGTATCGTCGCCGGACCCGTCCTCGCCATTGTCTTTGTTATCTTCGCCATCCTCGTCGGTGGCTTCTAACGCCGGCGCGTCGCCATTGGCTTCGATGGCGTTGTCCGCATCATCGCTGTCGATGCCGTCGTCCCCGTCGCTGTCATCCCCATTGTCGTCGTCCCCATTACTGTCATCATCGACACGGTCTTCCAATTCCGCCTGCCGGGCGGCCTGTTCGGCCTCGTCCTGCAGCAGGGCTTCCCTGTCGGCAACTGGAATCTGGTAGTAATCGGGATGGATTTCGTTGAAGGCCAAAAAGCCATGGCGATTGCCGCCATAGTCAACGAAAGCCGCTTGTAACGAGGGTTCGACCCGCGTCACCTTGGCCAAATAAATATTGCCTTTGAGTTGTCTTTTGGTGGCTGTTTCAAAATCAAAATCAACCAGCCGCTTGCCAACGACAACGACGATGCGGGTTTCCTCCGCATGCGTCGCGTCAACTAACATACGCGTCGTCATATCTTTCATGCCCGCGACGCTCCGACAAAACCATGCCAGGCGTAACGGTCCCTAATTGTAGCGAAGCCGGCAAATGGGGATATCAACCCGTCAAACGGCGCGGCCCAGGACAGGTTTTCGCAGATTATGTCGCGGCACTTTTATTAGCCGCAACCTACCCGCCAAAATCTTGCGACGCGGTCTAAATCACCACGCCGATGCCTTGGCCGTCCAGGACGGGGATCCTTCTACCATCACCCGTTCACCACATGCCGCCGCAAAGGCTGAGCAATATGGCGAACCTGGCTTCGAATTCACCTATCCAATCCGTCAATCCAAATGCGTAGCGGCGTCGGTCTGGAACCCGCGGTCACCAAACAAGAACATGGCCCCGGAATATTCGACTTTCGCCGCCACGCATACGCTGGAAACAAAATTTCAGCGAAACGGTGACGGAACTAATACACAAGCATTATCATATACGCTTGATAAGCTGTTTTCTCAAACAAAAATACCAAACCCCAATCATAAGTGCCGAAATCGTGACGCCGCCTTCTTTGCCCCATGGTCTTCGGCGGTGATATTAGATATTGTGGTTCAGCGATTCGGGACCACAAGATATTCCATGCCTTCTAACATTCGAATTCTGCTTATTCTTATCGTCGGACTAGGCTGCGGGCTTTCCTCCCATGCCTGGGCGGAGACGATTGCCCAGGATATCCGGGTTGGCATACACCGTGACAAGACCCGTGTGGTGTTCGATCTGTCCGCCACCGTGCCGTACCAGATATTTGTTTTGGCCGATCCCTATCGCATCGTCGTGGACCTGCCCGAAATGCAGTGGCAGGTGCCGCCCGCGGCCGCCCGGCGCAAGGGCGGTCTGATCGCGGGCCTGCGCTATGGTCAGTACCAAGCCGGCAATTCCCGTGTCGTTTTGGATCTGAAGGGCCCTGGTATTGTCGGAAAATCCTTTTTTATCCCGCCATCCAAAAGCCGTGGCCCGCGTCTGGTGCTGGATATCAGGAAATCAACGCGGCAAGCCTTCCTGGCGGCTGTGCGGGCGCCGCCGAAGCGGGTCGCGGAAAGTAAAGCGCCACCGCTCAGCACCAAGCCTAAGCGCCAACCGACGCAAAAGCCTCTTGTCGTGATCGATCCCGGCCATGGCGGCATAGACCCGGGCGCCATCGGGGTGAGCGGCATTTTTGAAAAACGCGTCACTTTGGGCATGGCCCAGCAGGTCCGCAAGGCCATTCTGGCCCTGGGTCGTCATCGGGTCCGCCTGACCCGGGACCGGGACAGCTTCATACCCTTGCGCCGCCGTGTCGCGATTGCCCGCGCGGCGGGGGCGGAGCTGTTTTTGTCCATACATGCGGATTCGATCGCCAACCGCAGGGTCCGAGGCGGCGGCATCTATACCTTGTCCGAGACTGCTTCCGACAAGGAATCAGCGGCCCTGGCCGCCAAGGAGAACCGCGCCGACCTGATCGCCGGGCTTAATCTGAATGGCCACGATGACGAGGTGACCTCTATTCTGATTGATCTGACACAGCGGGAAACCATGAACTATTCTGCCCAATTTGCCACCGAATTGGTGCCCCAGCTGCGGCAGTTGATCCATATGCGCCGCAAGCCCCATCGGTTCGCCGGTTTTGTCGTTCTGAAGGCGCCGGATGTGCCCTCGGTGTTGATCGAATTGGGTTACCTGTCTAATCGGAAAGACGAAAAAATGCTGACTAACCAACGCTCCCGCGCCGCCATCGCAAAGGCGATCGCCCGGGCCGTGGACAATTATTTCAAGGCGCAGAAGTCGTAGCCCCTGCCGGGCCGTTCTGGCATCCTTGGGCGAGTCGCTTTTGCGATGCTAAATTGGGGAAATGGATGAGCAATTCCGGACTATTGGACATCATGCCGCTCGGCACCCATTGGCCAACCCTGGATCCGTTTTTGTTTTGCGCCTATCACAATGACGCCTATCCGCCGGGCGATGAGCATATGGCGCCCGCGGCCTCTCTTGCGGGACGGGCCATCGGCCAGGATTTCAGCGGTCAGGACGGCTGGAGCATGTATCATGGCGACAGCATTCCCGGTTTTCCGCAACACCCCCACCGTGGCTTCGAGACGGTGACCGTGGCGCGGCGGGGCTTTATCGATCACGCGGATTCCATGGGCGCCTGCGCCCGCTTTGGCGAGGGCGACTTGCAATGGATGACCGCCGGGCGGGGCATTGTGCATTCAGAGATGTTTCCCCTGCGCCAACGGGATCGCGGCAATCATACGGAACTGTTTCAAATCTGGCTCAATCTGCCGGCCAGGGACAAGATGGTGGAATCCCATTTCGCCATGTTCTGGCAGGACAGCATTCCCCGTTCCACCACCACGGACGAACAGGGTCGGGAAACCACCGTGGTCAGCTATTGCGGCGCCCTGACGGATGGTGGGGCGCCACCTTCACCCCCGCCCCATTCCTGGGCCGCGGACGCGGGCAATGGCATCGTCATCTGGACCATTCAAATGGCGCCTGGGGCATCCTGGAGTCTGGCACCGACGGCGCCGGGGTTTAATCGGCAATTGTTCTTCTTCCAGGGCGACAGCCTGCAAATGGGCGGCCGGGATGTTTCTGTGGGGCACGGGGTGGTCTGGGCGGCAGAGGCAACGGTCGATCTACGGAACGGTGACGAAGCGGCCGAAATATTGTTGCTGCAGGGCCTCCCGATCGGTGAGCCGGTGGCGCATCATGGCCCCTTTGTCATGAACAGCCGCGATGAGCTGCAACAGGCCTTCATAGATTACCAGCGCACCGGTTTTGGCGGCTGGCAGTGGCCGGCCCCTGGGCCGGTGCATCCCAGGGACGCCGGGCGGTTTGCCAGGTTTCCGGATGGTCGGGTGGAAAATGGCGGCACGAGTGGCGGCGAAGGCAGTTGAAAACAGTTGAAAACAGTTGAAAACAATGGCGATTGGCCGCGCCCCTGCCATGAAGCTGACATATTCGCCTGGTACTTGCTTTGTGATTTGATTTGCAACATCGGAAGGGCAATCTGACGACATTATGATCCGGGTTCTGGCAATTGTGTTTTCGCTGATTTTGCTGCTGGTGGTGCTGGCCGGCGGGGGCAGTTTGTATGCCTTGTGGCAGTTCGGCCGGGATTTGCCGGACTACAGTCAATTGGCTGACTACAGACCCGCCGTGATGAGCCGCGTACATGCGGGCGACGGTACATTGATCGGGGAATTTGCCCATCAGCGACGCCTCTTCGTGCCTATCGCCGCTATGCCACGCCGGGTTATCCAGGCATTTTTGTCGGCCGAGGATAAGACGTTCTATACCCATCCGGGCATCGATTTCGCCGGTATCGCCTCCGCCGTATTACGGAACATCAAGAATATCGGCGGCAAACGGCGGCCGGTCGGCGCCTCGACCATCACGCAGCAGGTGGCAAAGAACTTTCTTTTGACCAACGAAGTCTCGATCACCCGCAAGGCGAAGGAGGCCATTCTGGCCTTTCGCATCGAACATGCCTTTTCCAAGGACCGAATTCTGGAACTGTACCTGAACGAAATTTACCTTGGTCTGGGCAGTTATGGCGTGGCCGCCGCCGCCCTGAACTATTTTGACAAATCCCTCGATGAATTGACTTTGGAAGAAACCGCATTCCTGGCCGCCTTGCCCAAGGCGCCGAACAATTATCATCCCATTCGCAATCGAAAGGCGGCCCGAGAGCGGCGGGACTGGGTTTTGCGCCGCATGGCGGCAAATGGCGTTATCAGTAAGCTGGAGGCCAAACGCGGCTCGGCACGGGCGCTGTTGATGCGCCGTTCGGATTCAACACGCAGTCTGGAGGCCAGCTATTTCGCCGAGGAAGTGCGCCGGGAATTGCTGGTGCGCTATGGCGAGAAGCGTCTCTATGAAGACGGCCTGTCGGTCCGCACGACGTTGGAGCCGGCCTTGCAGGCCATTGCCGACCGCAACCTGCGTGCCGGTTTGGAGGCCTATGACCGCCGCCACGGCTGGCGCGGCCCCTTGACACGGATCGAAGACACCGAAAACTGGTTGGAGGACCTTGGAAAGGTACCGATCCCGCCGGCTATCGGGGAATGGTACATGGCTGTCGTTCTGGCGCTGCACCCTGATCGAGCCGAAATCGGATTCTCCAATGGGGTGGAGGGGCAAATTCTGCTGCCGCATCTGGCCTGGGCGAGGGCCTGGCGCAAGGGAGAGACCCGCGGTCGGAAAGTGCGCCGACCGGGCGATGTCCTGGCCGTGGGTGATGTGGTCGCGGTTGCCGCCGTGCCGGAAACGGACGAGGATTATCAACCCGGCGGTTTTTCTCTGCAGCAAATCCCCGCGATCAATGGCGCTTTGGTCGCCATGAACCCCCATACCGGCCGCGTTCTGGCCATGACCGGGGGGTATGCCTACAAGGCCTCGCAATTTAACCGGGCCACCCAGGCAAAACGTCAACCGGGCTCCGCCTTCAAGCCCTTTGTGTATGCCGCCGCCCTGGAGAATGGTTTTACGCCATCGTCCTTGGTGTTGGATGCGCCCTTTGTCATTGATGCGGGACGGGGTCAGGGCAAGTGGAAGCCGGCTAACTACACCAAACGCTTTTACGGTCCATCAACATTGCGATTGGGTATCGAAAAATCCCGCAATCTGATGACCGTGCGTCTGGCCAATTATATTGGCATGGACCGGGTGGTGGACTACGCCGACCGCTTCGGCATCATGTCGGATATGCCAAAGCTTCTGCCCATGGCCCTGGGCGCCGGAGAAACCACGCTGCTGCGCCTGACCACGGCCTATGCCATGCTGGTCAACGGTGGTAAACGCGTCGCACCCACTTTGATTGACCGGATCCAGGATCGCCGCGGCCGGACCGTGTTTCGCCATGACGCCAGGGACTGCCCCGGTTGTGTCTCCTCCGGCTGGCATGATCAGGAAGCGCCGGCCATTCCGGATCTGCGGGCCCAGGTTATACAGCCAAGCACGGCCTATCAGGTCATCTCCATGCTGGAAGGGGTGGTGCAAAGAGGTACCGGCATTCGGATCAAGGCGGTCGGAAAACCCCTGGCGGGCAAGACGGGCACAACGAATAAGAGCCGTGACACCTGGTTCATGGGCTTTTCCCCCGACCTGGCGGTGGGCATCTATATCGGTTTTGACAGCCCGCGCAGTCTGGGCCGGCGCGAGACGGGAAGTTCCGTGGCGGTTCCAGTCTTCCGTGATTTCATGGCTCAGGCTTTGGCCAATCGGACGGCCATTCCGTTCCGCATTCCACCCGGCATTCAATTGGTTCGTATCGCCTCCGCCACCGGTTTGCCGGCGGGACCCAATGACCGCAAAGTCGTGCTGGAGGCCTTTAAACCCGGGACGGTGCCAAGAAACTCCGGCCCGGTGCTTGACGGCACCCTTGCCGCGGAGGCAATTAGCGGGAGCAAACGGGCCGGCACGGGCGGTCTGTATTAGTTATTATTTGTACCGGAGAGAATTCATGCGTGCCGAAACACAGGCCCTTGCAGACGAGATCGGCCAGAATCTGGCCCTTCTAAGGAGGCATCTTTGACTGGGATGTTTCCCTTAAGCGACTGGATGAACTCAACAAACTGATCGAAGATCCCGGTCTTTGGGACGATGCCGCCCGGGCCCAGAAACTGATGCGGGAACGCACCAATCTGGACAACGGCATCAATGGCCTGCGCGCCATGGAGGGCGAGCTGGCCGATAGCCTGGAGCTGATCGAAATGGGGGAGGCCGAGGATGACGAGGAAATCGTCACCGAAGCCGAGCAGCAGGTCGGTGAACTATGCGGCAAGGTCGACCGATTACGCCTGGAATCCATGCTCTCGGGCGAGGCGGACGGCAACAACTGCTATGTGGAAATCCATGCGGGCGCGGGCGGGACCGAATCCCAGGACTGGGCCGAAATGCTCCTCCGCATGTACAGCCGGTGGAGCGATCAACGCAAATTCAAGGGCGAACTGGTTGAACTCAGCGCCGGCGAGGAAGCGGGCCTGAAATCCGCGACCCTGCATGTACGGGGCACGGACGCCTATGGCTGGATGAAGACGGAAAGCGGTGTCCACCGTCTGGTCCGTATTTCGCCTTTCGACAGCGCCTCGCGCCGCCACACCTCGTTTGCCTCCGTCTGGATCTATCCGGAAATCGATGATGATTTCGAGATTGAGATTAACGAGGGCGATCTGCGCGTGGATACCTACCGCGCCTCGGGCGCCGGCGGTCAGCACGTCAACACCACCGATAGCGCCATTCGTATCACCCATGAACCAACCGGCATCGTCGTGCAATGCCAGGCCGAGCGGTCCCAGCATAAGAACCGCGCCGCCGCCATGAAGATGTTGAAGGCACGTTTGTATGAAGCGGAGCTGCAACGGCGGGAGGCCGACAAAAAGGCCATCGAGGACGAAAAAACCGATATCGGCTGGGGCCATCAGATCCGCAGTTACGTTCTCCACCCCTACCAAATGGTCAAGGATTTGCGGACGGGGGTCGAACGCGGCGATGCCCAGCGGGTCCTTGACGGTGATCTGGACAGGTTCATGGAAGCTTCCCTTGCCGCGCGTCTGGGTGGTGACGGTGCCGGCACCAAAGATGAGGCCGAGGACTAAACACTTAGGCTGACCAGGATAGTATAACCGCGCTTTCCGACCGGGATACATGTCGGGATACATAGGGGGCTGATCGAGCATGACGAGTATTCACAATCTTGGTGAAATTATTCCACGCGATTTTTCGCCGCAAGCCATCTGGCTGACGGAAATCGCGGCCGACGACAGCGTCCGCCACATCACGGTAGGTGAATTTCATGCGGACGCGGATGCCCTGGCCCGTGGTCTGTTGGCACGGGGCCTGAAACGCGGCGAGTCGGTGGGCATTCTTGCCGGCAATAGCGCCGAATATCTGCTGGCCTATTTCGGCATCATGCGGGCCGGGTTGGTTGCCGTTCCCATCAACTACAAAGTACCGCAGGCTACCGTCGAACACATCCTGGCCGATGCCGAGGTGAAGATGGTGCTGGTCGATGAGGCCTGGCAGCATTTGGCCGGGGATCTGCCGCAGGTCCGCATGGATCTGCCGGAGCAATGGCGAAACTTGCTGGATGCCGGGCCCTTTACGCCCCTGCCCATGGCCGAGGAAGAGTACGCGACGATCCTCTATACCTCCGGCTCGACCGGTTTGCCCAAGGGCGTGCCCTTGACCCATGGCGGCTATGTCTGGGCAGCGGAACTGATGCGGGATTCCCTGCCCCCCATGACGGACAAGCGCGTCCTGGTGGCCGCGCCGCTCTATCATATGAATGGCCTGATCCTAAGCGCGCTCAGCGGCATGACCGGCGGCAATGTTGTTCTGATGCGGCAATTTTCGGCCATCCGGTATCTGGAAACCGCCGCCGCCCATCGTTGTCATGTCCTAACGTCCGTGCCGACGATGATCGCCATGGCGGTGCGGGAGCCCGAAACCATTGAGCGGCTGGATCTGTCCTGCGTGGAAAAGCTGATCATGGGCTCGGCCCCCCTCAGCGAGGCGCTGTTCGACCGGGCTGGCGAGATATTCCCCAATGCCATGATTTCCAACAGCTGGGGCACGACCGAATCCAGTCCGGTCGCCTTCGGGCCGCATCCCGACGGCGTGGCAATCCCGAAACTATCCCTCGGTTATCCCGGCGGTCATACGGAAATGAAACTGCTCGACGGACCGGATGAAAATCAGGGGGTACTTTGGGTCCGCAACAAGGCGGTCATGCCGGGCTATCTCAACCGTCCCGAAGAAACCGAAAAAAGCATCAAGGACGGCTGGTACAACACCGGCGACATCATGCGGCGGGACGAGGCGGGATTTATATTTTTCGTCGGTCGGGCGGATGACATGTTCGTTTGCGGCGGCGAGAATATTTATCCGGCCGAGGTTGAGCGTCTGCTGGAGAAGCATCCGGGCATTGCCCAGGCCGCCGTCATTCCCATTCCCGACGAAATCAAACAACATATTCCCGTGGCCTTCGTCGTGGCCAAGCCGAACGCCGCGCCCACGGTTGATGAGATCAAACAGTTCGCACTGGCGAATGGTCCGGCTTATCAACACCCCCGCTTTGTCGCCGTGCTGGCGGAATTGCCCCTGGCCGGTACAAACAAGATCGACCGCCGGGCCCTGTTCGCCCACGCGGAAGCTAATTTCAATCGCTGACGGACATGTGGGAAGCGGCAACCAATCCTTCGTTTTTCCCAAGTTAATCGAACTAGAGCAACCCGCGGTCAATTGGATTCAATTGACCGCGGATAAGTTGCTCTATTCTTAAAGATTGGAGCATTTCCAATTCGAAAATGCTCCAGACCAAAGCGAATTCCAATTTCATGCATATGGAAAGCGAGAATCAACAATCGCGGCTAGGCCCTGCAACAACTTCTCGCCGACTTCACCGCCTCTCCCCGTCAGCGCGGTATCGACCACGAGCTTGACCGCGTTGACATGTAATTCGATGACATGAAGTTCATCGGCATCGACGGCATCGCGATCTTCGAGGTATTCGCAAAGGTTATGCAGGATATCAGTGACCAGTTCATAATCGAACGTGCCGGCCTGCCCTTTCATGTCGTGTGAAATGCGATAAATGTCCAGAATTTTGCGTTTGCAATTGGGAGACCCGACCAGCGATTTCAAGGCGCCCTGCAATCGTTCGAAATCCGATTTGAACCAGACAAGATACTCCGACTTCAGTTTTTCCAAGCTGTCCTCAATCTTGCTCAACGCTGGGCTAAGCCTCTGCTCGGTCATAGGCGCTTTGGTCTTTAATTCGTAAGAAGGAGGAATGAATTCAACTTCATAGACGGGTTTGTCTTCGGTCTCGTCGGTCATTCGACTTCACCGGTATTTGCGCTGCCTTCGCCGTTCACATTGTCCGCCCCCCGCCGAAATGGGCCTTGATAGTTCTCGATAACCCGGCGGTGCCGATCGGGACCATAAAAGGTTTCGGTACGCACGTATTGACGCGGCCGTTGGATAACTTCGGCAATGCGCAAATACAAAGACATGGGAGAAATTGGTTTCGCCAAAAATTCCGTGACGCCCATGTTGCGGGCTTGTCCCACACGGCTTTGCTCCGTATGCCCCGTCATCATGATAATTGGGATCATGGACATCGCCTGATCTTCTGAACTTCGCACATTTTGCACAAGCTCGAGACCATCCATTCCATCCATCATCCAATCGGTAATGATGATATCGGCGGGAAAAGTCGTTAGATGCATCAAGGCTTCTTTGCCATCGTGCGCATCCTTAATTTCATGAATGCCAATTCCGCGCATTATCATTTTTGCGATGGCGCGGATATTTGTATTGTCCTCTACCAGCAATACCCGAATTGCCGTGAGGTCAAGCATTCTGGTATTCAGCATGGCTCAACTGACCGCTACGACTAAATGTCCGGCCACTGATTTACAAAGATCGCGTAAATAATTCATTGTACAAATACTAAGCGATTTGATGGCAACATAGAGCGTTATAGCCCAGCTCCGAAAATTTGCAAATTTGCCGAAGAATTATGACGACCGACGCGAGTCAGGTGCCGGTGCTCTGTGGCATCAAACTGCTATGAAGAGGTGCGAAGACTTCAGCTACGGATGTAGCTGCAATATTGTCTGTTCGTGTCTGTTCGTGTTGGTTAATTCGGCTCAACTCCGCGCGGCGGATTTCCCGGCATTGTCTCTGACCGTGACGACCTCGGCCGTGCGGTGGGTTGCCGTGACGGCCGTTGGCGGGGCGTCATTGCGCTTGCAATGGCCATCCAGGAAGGCGCCTGCCTCGATCGCCAGACTGTCGTGCCAGATGTCGCCGGTTACATGCGCGGTATTTGCCAGGTGCACGCTGCGCGCCTTGACCCGGCCCATGATCTTGCCGCGTATCACCACTTCATCCGCCTCTATATGGCCGGTGATAGAGGCCTTTTCGCCGACCATTAACTTTCCGCAGGTGATATCGCCTTCCACCGTGCCATCCAGCTGTATTTCGCCTGGTGTCTGAAGATTTCCGCTGATTTCCAGGTCGGTGGAGACCAGCGACGGCACCGTACGGGCCGGCTTGGCCGCGGCTTTGGTCTTGTCAGCCTTTGAAAACATATTTTCCAGCCTTCAAAAATTTCATCGGATCGAGCGGCTTGCGGTCGAACAGAATTTCGTAGTGAACATGGGAACCAGTGGACCGCCCACTGCTGCCCATCAAACCAATCTTTTGCCGAAACTCTACCTTTTGACCCCGTTTGACCAGTATTTTTTGTAAATGTCCGTACCGGGTACGTATGCCAAGGCCATGATCAACCTCCACCATGCGGCCATACGGACCCTTCCAGCCGACGAATGTTACCACGCCGGGAGACGTCACACGCACCCTGGTGCGGCGAACGCCAGCCAGGTCCACACCACCGTGAAAGGCCCGGCGCTTGGTGAACGGATCCCGCCGTTTGCCGAAGCGCGACGAGATGGAAAATGAATCGACCGGCGGGGTGATGGGCAAACGCTCCAGCACCGCATTCAGGGCGCTCCACCGGGTCAGCCGGGTTTCCAGCAGCCCCAATTCGCCAACGGTCTGTCTTTCATCGCCCGTGTCCAACCCCCTATCCAACCCCCTGTCCAATAGAGGGCCGCCGACGGCGGTCTGCGTCCGATTTACCCGTTGCACCATTTTATCCAAATTGAGACCGGTAATTTGAACGACGGATTCCAATTCCGAAATGTTGGCGTCCGTACGGTCATGGATATTGCCGACCAACGTACGTTGGGAAATATGCAGTTGCTCCAGGCGGTCTTCCAGGCTGGCAATACGCCGGTTGAGGGCATTGCTGGTGGATACGGCATGATTGCGCTGATCAGTCAGGCGCGCCACCATCTGTTCGCTGCTTTGCAGGTTCTGGCGTAAATCCCGACGCGCCTTGCGCAAGCCTGAAAGGTTGTCACGCATGATGTTCAGGTTCGTCGCAAGGGCCTTGCGTTCCATTTGTACCCGGTCGCGCTCGGACAGCGTCGATACCAACCGGTTGGTAACCGAACTTAAGTCGGATTGCAGGGTCTGCCGGTCACTCTTCAGGCCGAGAACATGCTCACGCATGCTGTCAAGGTTCAATGCCAGGGTTTGGCTTTCCTTTTGCTCTTGCTCCCGTTCGAATTTAGTGGAGGCAAGTTGATCCGTGACCTGGCTAAGATCGCTCTGCAGATTGTTCGACTCGTTCAATGTGCGGCGCAAGCTGGTTTCCAGGCTGGTCAGACGATCCTGCAATTTCTGGCTTCTGTTCAAAGCCAGATCCCGTTGCTTTTGCGTTTGCCCCAATTCGCGCAACAATTCCGTCCGCACGCGATCCAGGCTGGCCCGTTGGCGCAATACATCGCCGAGGAATTTCTGGTTACTTTCCAAATTCGCGGTGATCTTGCGATACTTGGTTTCCACCGCGCGCATATCCGCGTTTAGGCGGTCGTGGGCACCGACCATTCGGGCGATATTAACGTCCTTGTCGGCAATGATATTCAGCTGCAGATAAATGCCGACACTGGCATAGGCCAGCCAACCCAATAACGACAGGGCGACCAGCGAAAGCCCGATCTGGCTCGTCTGGCCAAGAGTGACGAAACTGACTTCGCCACGGCTGCGCAAAATGATTTGCCGTTCCGGGTATAGACGCCCCATCAGCCGCGCAACCACGGCTGCGATGCCCTCGTTCATGCCGTGCCCCTCTTCAAACGCTTGCGCGCCACCCCGTGCTTTTTTGTATTGCATCCGATACCGAAGCGCATTGCAACGGAAATAATTGGGGAAATAATCAGGGAACTAGTCAGGCGGTAATTTCCGGCGCAATTCCCGATCGAGGCCGGCTCGGCGATCACCCCGGGGCATCAAGGGGTTGATAGTATTTCGCCGCCATGCCGGCCCGGTTTCGGGCCATTTCGTTGAAGGGTGGTTTCAGAACGCTTGCGAAGGATTTCGCGATCAAGGCCCGCCAATGGTCCACCGGTTCCAGGTCCAACCGCTGGCAGGACCATTCAAACCAACGACAGCCGATCGCCACATGGCTGATTTCTTCGTCCAGGATCAACTGCAATATTTCAGACGATTTTTGATCACCGCCGCGCAGCAGTTTCCCGACCATGGCCGGTGTCACGTCCAGACCGCGGGCCTCCAGCAACATTGGTACCACGGCCAGACGGGCGGTCAGATCATCGGCGGTATCAACCGCCGCCTGCCACAGACCGTCGTGGGCCGGCAGGTCACCGTAGGTGGTACCCAGTTCGGCCAGACGGGCGGCCAAAAGTGTAAAATGCCGGCCTTCATCCGCCGCGACACTAACCCATTCATCATAAAAGGCGCGGGGCAGATCGTCGTGCGCGAAACGGGCGATCAGATCCCAGGCCAGATCGATGGCATTCAGTTCGATATGGGCGACGGCATGTAACAGGGCGATGCGGCCGCGGGTCCCGGAGGTTCCACGCCGGGGCATGTCACCGGGGCGGCGCAATTCAGGGCGGCTGGGACGGGCCGGGCGGATTGGCGGATGCGCGGTGCCGACCGTGGCAATGTCGCCGCGTCGCCAGGCCGCGGCAAGTTCGGTGCCGGCGGCTGCCTTGGCCGCCGGGTCGGCGGTTTGCAGGATAGCACAGGCAGCTTCGCTAAGACTGTTGGGGGACATTGCGTCGATCTTAACCATGTTTGTTCAAGCTTCGTTAATGCATCCGAGATGAGAATAGCGCAACCCATGAAGACGGGCGGCAAGTCCGGCATGGGATGTAGGGCACAGGGAAGTAAACAGGGTTATTCCAAAATGCATGGTGCCTATTACGCTGACGCCACCGTATTACTTTTTGATCGAAAACGGCATGTGCGAAAGCAAACCCGCTCGGTCCTAAATGTCCTCGGATTCAAGAACTTTCTCGAATTCGGGAATATGGAGGAGCTGCGCAATATTCTGCATGCGCAAAGAACCGATGTTGCGGTTCTGGCTCTGGACACAACTGATTGCGGCGTTCTGAAATTGATCGAAGATATCCGCAGCCAGCGCTGTGCACTGGACCCGTTCGTTCCCATTTTGCTAACCACATGGGATGCAAAAATGCGCGCCGTCGCGTCGGTCATTGAATCGGGTGCAGATGATGTGTTGCTGCATCCCTTTTCCACGGCCCAGATGGGACATCGTATAGAGACTTTGGTCCATAGCCGTAAGCCATTCGTTGTAACGGAAAGATATTTCGGCCCGGACCGCCGTTCTTCCGCGGTACAAAAGACCGACCCCACATCCATCGTGGTTCCCAACGCCTTGCAGGCGGCGGTGTCGGGAAACCGAAATGCGGCGCCGAATGCCTCCCGGATCGACAATGCCTTGGGGCAATTGCGCCGCCTGAAATTGCGCAATATTTCCAGAAACATCTGGTATCGGGCCGACAAACTGCACAAGGAGCAAGCCGACCCGACCATGCCCGACCGTTATGTCGCCGAATTGGCTGGTTTACGGAAAACCGTCACGGTCTACAAAAAGACATTGTCGCCGACGGATCCTGTCGACCTGTCGACCTTGTGCGATAGTCTGGCCGGCGTGCTGGCTGGATTATTCGGACAACCCGTGAACGGCAAGGGTTTGTTTCTGCTGGAACAAAGCGCGCTGGCCTTGAGGGTCGCCTCCAAACTGGATCACGAGGAAAGCGATGCGGGCGATGCCATCAGTGATGCGGTCGCCAAAACCGGCCGGGTCCAGGCGGATTTAATCCGCGCCGTCATGGGCTAGGTTATTCGCTCCACTGTCCGCAAGCTCCAGTCTCCATGGTATAAGCTGTCAACAAAGACGGCGGAGAAGGAGAGATGATGTTATGGAATTATTTGATCTAAGCGACCGGGTCGCGATCATTACCGGCTCCAGCAAGGGCATCGGCAAGGCGATCGCGGCGCGTATGTGTCAGCACGGGGCCAAGGTGGTGGTCTCGTCCCGCAAGGCGGATGCCTGCCAGGCGGTGATGGAGGAGATTAACCGAGACTATGCCGCCAACGGCGGCGAGGCGATTTCCATACCGGCCCATGTGGGCATGGATGACGATCTGCAAAATTTGGTCGATAAGACTTTGGACAAGTGGGGCAAGATTACCACGCTGGTGCCCAATGCCGCCTCCAACCCTTATTATGGTCCATCTGCCGATATGCCGGAGGAAGCTTTCGACAAGATTCTTGATACCAATGTCAAAAGTGTCTTCAAGCTTTGTCACATGGTCATTCCCGGCATGGTCGCGGCAGGCAAGGGATCGATTACGATTATTTCGTCCAACTCGGGTCTGAAGGGGTCGCCGTTCCTGTGCGGTTATTCCATCTCGAAAGTGGCGGAGCATCAGATTACCCGCAATCTGGCGGTGGAATTCGGCCCCGAGGGCGTGCGTGTGAACGCCATTGCGCCGGGCCTGATCAAGACCGATTTCGCCAAGACCCTGTGGACCAACCCCACGCGCTTGGAACGTGTTGAAAAGTTGCTGCCGCTTCGCCGCATCGGCAATCCGGATGAAATTGCCGGCACGGCGGTATTTTTGGCAAGCGATGCGGCCGCGTTCCTGACCGGGCAGGTGCTGAATGTCGACGGCGGCAACGCAATTGTTTAGAGCATCATGCATCTAAGAAGATGCATAAAGATGCTCTAATTCTTTAAGATAGATCAACTTTATGCGTTCAGATTGATTCAATCTGAACGCATGTTGATCTAGGGAAGGTAGCTATCATGCGGGCATTGATCGCGGGCGGTTGCGGCTTCGTCGGCCTGAACATCGCCGAGGCTTTATTGCGGCGCGGTGATGGCGCCGTGCTGTTTGACGCCAATCCTCTGAATTCCGAAGCGGCCAGAGCTTTCGACGCGCTGCCGGGCGACTACGTTGTTTGTCAGGGCGATGTGCGTGACCCAGGCTCGGTCGCGGCGGCCTTCGCCGAGGGGAACATTGACGCGGTCTTTTACGGTGCCGCCATGACCTCCGGCCCGGAACGGGAGCGGGATGCGCCCGATCAGGTCCTCGCCGTAAATCTCTCCGGTCTGATCAACGCCTTGAAGGCCGCGGCGGCGGCGGGCGGTGTGCGGCGGGTCATCAATATCAGTTCCGGCTCGGCCTATGGACGCCACCGCATGGAGGGCGCGGGCGCGGTGGTGGAGGACGAAACACCGTCGGAGCCGGAAAGCCTTTATGGCATCACTAAGCATGCATCGGAGGCGGTCGGCCGCCGGTTGGGCGATCTGCTATCCATTGATGTTCGTTCGGTGCGCCTGGCGGCGGTATACGGCCCGTGGGAAATCGACAGCGGGGCCAGGGATACCTTGAGCCCGATGATGCAGGCGGCCCTGGCCGCGATGGAGGGCGAGGCGGCGGTGCTGCCGCGTCGGGACAGCCAGGATTGGGTCTATTCCCGCGATGTCGCCACGGCCCTGTTGGCCCTGATGGACGCGGGTGATCCGGGCCATGATCTTTACCACATATCGTCCGGGACACCGTGCGGGGTGATCGACTGGTGTGCCGTCCTGGCGCGCCATGATCCCAAATTCAACTATGGTCTGGCGGAAGGCGGCGCGCCGGCAACCATTAATCTACACAGCGATAGCGACCGCCGACCCTTGTCCGGTGGCCGTTTGACGGCCGACATCGGCCATACCCTGCCCAACGACCCGGAAGCCGCCTTTAAGGATTTTCTGGATTGGATGGCCCAATATGGGGCATTCTGGAAAAAATAAAACAAATGAGGAAACGAGAACCATGAAATTCGGTATTTTTTACGAGCACCAACTACCCCGGCCATGGGAAGCGGACGGTGAATATAACCTGCTGCAAAATTCCCTGACCCAAATCGAAATGGCCGACCGCCTGGGCTATGACTATGCCTGGATGGTGGAACATCATTTCCTGGAAGAATATTCCCATGCCTCCTCGCCCGAGACGTTCCTGGGCGCGGCCAGCCAGCGGACCAAGAATATCCGCCTTGGCTTCGGCATCATTCAGGCCACCACCAATCAGCCCCACCGGGTGGCCGAAAAAGTTTCGACCCTGGATCTGCTGTCAGGCGGCCGGGTGGAATTCGGTTTGGGCGAGGGCGCGGGCCCGGCCGAGCTGCATCCGTTCGGCACGCAAGTGCGTAGCAAACGGGATCGGTGGGAAGAGGCCGTGCAGGCCATTATCCCCATGTTCACCAAGGAAGATTGGGAATTCCACGGCGAATTTCACGACTTCCCCGCCCGCAGCGTGCTGCCGAAGCCGTTTCAGAAACCGCATCCGCCATTGTGGGTGGCCTGCTCCAACATCCAGACCATTACCCTGGCCGGGCAATGGGGCATGGGCGCCCTGGGCTTTACATTCGTGTCGCCGGATGCGGCCAAGGCCTGGGTCAACCAGTACTACAACAACCTGTTGCACCATTCCAATTTGCTGACCGACTATCCGGTCAATCCCAATGTGGCCATGGTGTCGGGCTTTATGTGTGCCGATACGGATGAAGAGGCCATTGAAAAGGCCGCCGGCTGGACCTTCTTCATCTTCGCCCTGTCCCACTACGGTCGCGAAGGTATCGATGCGCCGGGCAAGGGCGATCTGTGGAAGCTGTATCAGGATTGGCGTCATTCCGAGAAAGCGCAAAAGGCTCTGACCGCCGGCCTGATCGGCTCGCCCGAAACCATCCGCAACAAGCTGCGCCAGTACGAAGAGGCGCATGTGGATCAGGTGATCCTGTTGAACCAGGCCGGCAAGACCTCCCATCAGGATATCTGCGACAGCCTGAAGCTGTTCGCCGACGAGGTGATGCCGGAATTCCATGGCCGTGAAAGCGAACATCAAGCCTGGAAAGACGGTGTGATGAGCGGCGCGATCAATCTGGAGGAACTGGATACCCAGCCCTACGACGTCTTCAGTCACCAAAACGAAGACATAGTGCGCCTGTCTCCCGAACAGCTGAAGGCGCATATGGCGCAAAAGGAAGCCGAACAACGGGCCGAGGCGGCGGTGGCCGACAGCGCCGCCGAGTAGCGCACCGGAATTGAACTGCATGACCGGGCGGCAGATCATATGGCTAGACTAAGCGATCTGTCGCCCGAGACTGCGCAACACCTGCTGGACAAGGGGTGTCCGCCGTTCGAGACGGCGCCCTTCGTCACCGGCCCGCCATTGCACCAGCGGCGGGTCGCCATTGTCACCACGGCGGGTCTGCACCGCCGCGATGATGATAATTTTGATCTGCTCGATCTCAGCTATCGGGTGATCCCCGGCGATGTGCCTGCCGACGATCTGGTGATGACGCAATCATCGGTGAATTTCGACCGTACCGGTTTCCAACAGGATATCAACGTGGTCTTCCCCCTGGATCGACTGCGGGAGTTGCAGGCGCGGGGCGAAATCGGCTCCATCGCCGCGTTCCACTATGCCTTCAACGGCGCCGGGCAATTGGCCTCCGCCTACGAGGCGACGGCGCGGCAGGTTGCCCGCATGTTGAAGGAGGATGGCGTCAACGCCGCACTGCTGGTCCCGGTCTGACCCAACTGCACGCGCGCCGTCGGCGGGCTGGCCCATTACCTGGAGGACGAAGGCATCCCCACGGCGGGCATCTCCCTGGTGCGCGAGATTACCGAGCGCCTGCGCCCGCCCCGGTTCCTGTGGGTGCCGTTCGAACTTGGCCGCCCGTTTGGGGCGCCGGACGAGCCGGAATTTCAAACAGAAGTGCTGCGCGCAACCCTGGCCCTGCTGGAGCGCGAAGAAGCTCCGCCCATCCTCGATGATTTCCCCGTTGAGGCCCCCGGCGGCGATCCAGCGGAAATGACCGGCTGGACCTGCCCCGTTTCGTTCCCCCCAGCAGAGTCAACGGACGAGCCGCCCCTGCTCGCCAATATACTAGCCGAAATCACCAGCCTCACCCCCTGGCATGCCCTGGCCCATGAAACCCGCGGCCGCACCAGCGTCGGTTCCGCTCGCATGGCCATCGAAGACTCCGCCCGCTTCCTGCACGCCTTACTGGAGGGCCATGGCACCGCCGAAAACCCCGTGGCATCCCTCAGCCCCGGCCAGATTTTTCTCGGCGCCTCGGAAGACATGCGCACCTTCTATATGGAAGCCGCCACAGCGAAACCCGGCCCCGCCACCAGCCATGAGGTCGCCGATTGGTTCTGGAGCGATACAGCCGCCGGCGAACTCCTCCTCGCCCTACGCCCCGTGTGTCTCGAGAGCCCGGAAAAGAGCATCCGGCGGGCCGCGGCAAGACAACTCGTTCCCAGGGCCCAGATACACCGATTGGTGAGATCTTAATTTGTAGTTGGCCTAATTAGTAAACTGTCACCGTAATATCCAAATCAATTCTCAACTCCAGGTTGATAATTATCCCAATGGCCAAGAGATAGGATAAATAAGTCGAGTTCTGGTACACCGCTATCTTGAGAGGCTGATCGGAATGTCGCACTATTTCGGTCATAAAACTTTGTGAGTATTTCCGGAATCGTCATTATTTCGGAAGCCAATACGAGGTTTTCATTTACTTCGAGAAGCGGAGCGCCATCGGAACATTTCTCGTCAATAAGGTTTCCTTTTAGGAGAAAGGACCATTTGCGGTTTAGAAAATAATCAAAATAGGGACCATTTAGGACAGACTTTCCCTTTTCTGGGGCGCTGGTCCGATGGTTGCTTGAAACACAAAATTTCCCCAATTTCGCTTCTTTGTACTCTGAATTATTCGTTGTAAAGCGATAGTACGTATCGGGCTCTATGGGTTCCAAACGTAAAACGGCATACAACTCATCCATACATTTATTGATCCATTGTTCCTCAGAATAAAAATCTTTGGGTTTCGAACTTTGTGGCCCTTTGATTTCACAATCTTGGAACAGCCAAGTGTCATTAATGCCAGTACAATTGGTGCTGCAGCTAGCCGCATACGCAGGGTCGCAATCGGGTAGGTGTTCGATTGCTTGCTTAATAGGTATCGGAATTTCAAATGCGCGCGACATTTTTTTCCCCAAAATAAATTCGCTTCCAACATGAGATGATCGTTCGCGAATGCATGGAGTCGGGGCTTTCTTCTTTAGAATTCGATTACGATGACAGTCTACTTTTTGCAATTATTACAAATATATACATGATAATTTACTAGTTTTAAGATATTTTTGTTCATTGGAAATTTGTCAAAGTAAGACGGAGCTCACCCCCGAAACGCCGGTATGATGGTCTTGGCGATCATCTCCAAATTCGTGTCGGTATATTCGTCCGGGCAGGCGGTGGAGACGAAGAACATGGTGGCGCCGGCGTCGACGTATTCCTGCAAGCGGGTCTGGCAACGGTCCAGGTCCGCGATCAACGATCTTGCGAAACTGATTTTCAGACCTCGCTCGAAAAATGCTCGCGAAGCAGTTCAATCACTTTCGGGGCCGCTTCCAGTTTTGTCATATGCCCGATGCCTTCGAGGGAGGTCATCCGCGAATGGGTAATCGCGGCATGGATTTCCGCCGATATCGCGGGTCGATTGATCGCGTCCTCGGTGCCGATAATCAGATGCGTCGGCGCCGTGATCCGATCGGCCAGTGTCAGGGTATCCGCCGTATCGCTGGCCCGTGCCGCCTGCAAATAGGCCCGTTTGTCGATGGCCTTCAAAAGTTCCTTGAGCAACGTCACTGTCAGTTCAGATGGGTCTTTTCCAAGCAATTGCCGCCAGCGCTGCTCGGCCATCTCGAAGCCGCCGTTTGCGATCAGATCTTCCCGCAGCTTCATCTGCGCCGCTCGTTCTTCCGCCGGTCGCCAGAACTGCCCGCGGGAGGCGCCGAGCAGCGTCAGGGTTTGAACCCGTTCCGGGTGCAAGGCCGCCAATGTCGTGCCGATCATGGAGCCGAAGGAACTTCCGACCACATGGCAGGTCTCCACACCAAGACTGTCCAGCAGCGCGACGGCGGCATTGGCGTATTGGGAATGGTCGGGCGCATCGGCCGCAAAATTATCGGAAAGATAATAACCCGGCGCATTCCACGCGATCAGCCGGTGACTGTCCGACAGCCCGTCAAGGATGAAGCGCCAGCCGCCGGCGTGGGAGCCAATGCCGTGCATCAGCAGCACCGTCTCCTTATGTGCTTCACCGGCCTCGCGGTAGGTCAGGCGGTCGCCATCCAGGCCGCAAGCTTGGCCATCCACCTTGGCAAAACGAAGTTCCGGCAGTGTCGGTACCATATTAGACTCCATGTTCAACCTTCGAATACCAGTGCGATGCCGGATGCCTGTTCGGCGGGCACGACGATCCGTCCCGGCTCCACGATGATCTGAAACCCTTGCCCGGTCAGCCGCTCGCGTAACGCCGCAAGATCGGATGTCTTGAAGGTAACCCCGCAAATGGACGGGATGCCAGATAAAAGCGTGCCGGGCAACACATGGCCGGCATGTTGGTAGTCGAAGATCGTCAGCCTGGAAAGGCTCGGCAGGCTAAACACCGCCTGATATTCGCTCAACTCCGGCTCCCGTCCCAAAATCTTGCCGTATCGGGCCGCATAGCCGGCAACATCGTCGACCACCAGGAAAACACCGGACAGCGCGGTGCAGTCGTTCGCGTGGGTGATGTAGCGCGGCTGATAGATATATTCCGGCGTCAGGTGACGGGCGGCCTGGATATAGCCTTCGGGCGTTTCGCCGATGGCAAACTGGGCTCTCTCGAATTTCGCTGTCTTGGTACCGTCAGGCGTATCGATATCCCGCTGCAGGGGAATGACGCCGGAACTTTCCAGGCCGTTCCCGCGTACGATTTCATCTGCGGTTTCCATGTCCTCGGCATTGAAACAAATGATGTGCCCGCCCTGATGACGGCGCAGGTATCCCGCCATGCGCGGCTCGGGGTTTTCGGGATCCACGTTGGCGATAATTTCCAAATAATTTTGCCCGAACATGATGCAGCGATTGCCATAGGCATAAGGTTTAACGGCCTCACCTGGCTTCTGTGCGCCCGAGTGTTTTGAGAATGGCGTCAACTGGAAGCCCATCGCCTCGTACGCGGCGACGCAGGCGGCCATGTCGTGAACAACAATTCCAACATGGTTGACGCTATCGATACCTGATACCACGAGTTTACCTCCGGCGTTTGAGCTGTAGGCCTCTCGATTTCACCAACATCACATTTGTCAAACCGACCGCCATGCTGAATAATCCAACGAAAGGGAGGAATTTGCCATGATATTCGCCAAATCGTTTCGCGAGGTCAGTCCTGACCGTTTCGTCGGCAAGCTGTTCAACGGCCATACCTACGCGCGGACGAATTATCTGGGTACGGATACCTCGCACCGGGATACGCCCCAGGCGTTGCTGGTGGAACAATCGGCGAATTCCGAGATCCCGCCGCATTTTCATGGCATCGACCAGTTTCAGGTCGTCGTCCGGGGCGGCGGCATGCTGGGCAAGCACGCGGTCAAGCCGGTCTGTATTCATTACGCGAACGCCTATTCCGGCTACGGCCCCCTGAACGCCGAGGACGAGGGCGTTTTCTATTTCACCCTGCGCGCGCAATCCGAACCGGGCGCTTTTTTCTTCCCCGAGGGGCGTAAATATCAAAAGGCGAACGCCCGGCGCAATCTCACGGCGGATGTGGATGTGCTGCCCGACGACAGTGCCGAGAGCCACTTGGCCGCCATGGACGGCATTGAACAAACAGCCGTGTTGCCTCTCGAGGACGAGGGGCTGGCGGCCTGGTCCCTGCGCATGGGGCCCGGCCTGGACTTCACCGGCCCGGACCCGGCCCTGGGCGGCGGGCAGTATTATGTCGTCATGAACGGTACCCTTGTCCACGATGGCGCCGACTACGAAAAATGGTCCTGTGTTTTCGTCGAACCGCCCGAGGACGGCCTGGCGATCCAATCGGGCCCGACCGGCCTGGAAGTGCTGATCCTGCAATATCCGTTTTGGGAAAAAGGCACGGAACTTGCCGGCGACGCGCCGCTTTACGCCGAAGACCGGGTGGATTAGCCGTCGGCGGTGACGGGCGGCGGCGTGCTGGAACGGGAAAATATGTTCAGTCTGGCCAGATAGCTGCCGGCGATCAGCGCCAGCACGAACAAAGCCATTTTTGGGTCCAGATACGCCAGGGAGGCGAACGCGGGTCCCGGGCACAATCCCGATATCCCCCAGCCGGCCCCGAAGATCACGGCCCCGCCGAGCAGGCGCATATCCAGATCCTGGCGGCTCGGCACTTGGAATGCTCCACCTAACAAAGGGCCGGGCCATTTGAGGACAAAGCGAAATGTCAGGGCGGTCGTAACCACGGCACCACCCATGACAAAGGCCAGGCTGGGATCCCAATCGCCCGTGACATCCAGAAAGCCGATCACCTTGGCTGGGTTGACCATGCCCGAGACCGCCAGCCCCAGACCAAAGATAATGCCGCTGATGAGAGCGACCAGTTGCGCCATCATCTTAGCCCCCCGTGCCCAAGCGTATGACGGCAACCACCAAGGCGGCGGTCCCGAAAAAAGTTACCGTCGCCACCAACGAACGCCGGGAAAATCGCCCCAGCCCGCAAACACCATGTCCGCTGGTGCAGCCCGAACCCATCTGGGTACCAAACCCAACCAGCAAGCCACCCAGCACCAACATAATCGTCTGGGTACTCTCCGAAAATTCAAAAGGATTGATGTTGATTTCGCTGACGTTGCCGCCCAGAACAGCAAATAGTCCGGCACCCACGATCAAACCGAAAAGAAACAGCAACCGCCAGGCACGGTCAGGGGTCTTGAGCGTCAACATACCCCCAAGAATGCCGCTAATACCGGCGATCCGCCCCATTACGGCCAACATGATGACAGCGGACAGTCCAATCAGCAGACCGCCAAGCAGCGCCCCTATGGGCGTAAAGTTTTCCATTTTTCTTCCGTCTTGCCATTGGCCGAAAATGGCCACGCCGCCGCCACGCCAATTTGGCCGGCAACCTAATGCGCCGCCGCCCGGATTTCAATCTCTCATCCTTGTGAAGTCGTCCGGGCGCATGAACCACTGGTTTGCCTCTCTGAAAGCATTATATTGCGGATCTAGTGGTCCGATCAGGGGATGAATGATGGCTTACGATTTTGACTTATTTGTATTCGGCGCCGGCTCAGGCGGCGTCCGCGCCTCGCGCATCGCCGCGGGCCATGGCGCCCGCGTCGCGGTGGCCGAGGAATACCGCTATGGCGGCACCTGCGTAATCCGGGGCTGCGTGCCGAAAAAGCTGTTCGTCTACGCCTCCCATTTTTCGGAGGATTTCGAGGATGCGGAATCCTTTGGCTGGACCGTGGGCAAGGCCAGCTTCGATTGGTCCAAACTGATCGCCAACAAGGATCGTGAGATTGACCGCCTGAACGGCATTTACATCAACCTGTTGGACTCCGCCGGGGTCCGCCGCTATGACGGCCGGGCCCGGCTGCGGGATGCACATACGATCGAGATCGGTGATGATGTCGTCACCTCGGAACGCATTCTGCTCGCGACGGGCGGCACCCCCACCTTCCCCGATGTGCCCGGTATTGAACATGCCATCAGCTCCAACGAAGCTTTTCATCTCGAGACCCTGCCCGAGCACATCACTATTGTCGGCGGCGGCTATATCGCCGTTGAATTCGCCGGTATTTTCAACGGCCTGGGCCGCAAGGTCACGCAGCTGTATCGCAGCGAGCAGATCCTGCGCGGCTTCGATGACGACGTGCGCCATCATTTGGCCGGCGAAATCCGCAAAAAGGGCATCGATCTGCGCACTGACACAAATGTCACGGCGATTGAAAAGACCGGCGAAGGATACCGTTTGACCCTGACCAACGGCGAAACACTGGATACCGGCCTGATCATGTATGCCACCGGCCGCCATCCCAACAGCGGCGATCTTGGCCTGGAAGCCGTCGGCGTTGAACTGGCCAAGGGCGGCGCGGTAAAGGTAGATGAATGGTCGCAAACCAATATCCCCAACATTCATGCGGTGGGCGATCTGACCGACCGCATCGCCCTGACCCCCGTGGCCCTGATGGAGGGGCATGCCTATGCCGATACTGTCTTTGGCGACCTGCCCCGCCAGCCCAATCACACGGACGTCCCCGCGGCCGTGTTCAGCCAGCCCAGCGTTGGCACGGTTGGCCTGACCGAGGAACAGGCGCGGGCAGAAATCGGCGACGTGGATATCTATAAATCCACCTTCACGCCCATGAAGCACACCCTGACGCCCAGCGAAGAAAAGACCCTGATGAAGCTGATCGTGGACGCCAAGACCGACCGGGTGTTGGGTTGCCATGTGGTGGGGCCGGATGCGGCGGAGATGGTCCAGGGCATCGGCATCGCCCTGAAATGCAATGCCACCAAGGCGCAGTTCGACGCCACGGTCGGTATCCACCCCTCGGCGGCGGAGGAACTGGTCACCATGCGCACCAAATGGACCCCGCCGGAAAGACAAGCGGCGGAGTAAGGCGCCAAACCAATAGGCCGCGCCACCGGACCGATATCATCCAACCTGGTAGATCGTGCGGATCGGTCGACCGGCGGCGCCGTTGTCTATGTGTTCGGCCAGGGCCTCTGAAAGCTTGGAAAACTCAATAGCTTACCGTATATAGGGCGCTACTTTCTTATTGGGAACGAAGACATGGGCAAGCAATGGACCCCCGATGGCTGGCGGCAACGCACGGCCCTGCAAATGCCGGACTACGCCGATGCTGCCGCATTGGACGGTGTGCTGGATAAACTGCGCAGCTTTCCCCCGCTG
>JABIRL010000066.1 GCA_018667855.1 Rhodospirillaceae bacterium | reverse complement strand
GATCGTCATCAAGCCAGCCCTGGAATCTATCCAGCAGGCCAGCCACCGCACCCTTGCCCTGCATGGGAATGAAGTCGACAACAACGCGACCGCCGATTTCCCGTAACCGCAACTGGTGGGCAATCTCGCGGGCTGCCTGTTCGTTGGTTTCCCGTGCCAGGCGGGCCGGATCGCCCCGGCCGTCGTGCTGGCCGGAATCTACGTCGATGGCGGTCAGCGCCTGGGTATGTTCAATGATAATACGGCCGCCCGACGGCAATGGAACCCGCGGGGCCATGGCGGCCTCGATCTGGCCCTCCAGATCATGTTCGAGAAACAATGGCTGCGGGCCCGCGTGCATGGCCACGGACCGCTCAGCCGCCACCTCGGCATCGTCAACGGAAATTCGCGGCGAGTCTGCTCTCGCATGCTCGCGCAAAACAACGGCCACGGGATCATCGCCCGGATGCAACAACGCCGGCGACCGTGCCGTTTTGGCATCGAGCGAGATAGCTTGCCAGCGGCCATACAGTTCCTCGGCCTCCCGCGCCAAGGCCGCATCGTCCATATCTCCGGCGGCACTGCGAAGGATCAGGCCACAGGTAAAGCGATCCCGAAGAGATAACGCAAGGGACTGAAGCTGGCGGCGGCGATCAGGATCGTCGATGTGGCGCGACAGCTCTATCTCCCGCCCCAAGGGCAGCAACACCAGACCACGTCCGGCAAGGCGCGGGCGGGCACTTAACTTTGCGCCTTTCTCGTCCTCGGCCTCGCGCCTGACCTGTACGATGATCGATTGGCCTTCCACGACCGCCTTGTCTATCGGTGTGCCCCTTTGAACGGCGGCATCACGGGCTGACAACAGACCCTGCCGGGCCTCGCCAATGTCGATGAAGGCAGCATCCAGGTCACCCTGCACATTTGTAACGCGGCCAAGGATAAACCGCTCCGGGTGGCGGGTGCCGCGCTGGGTGACATAGAGTTCCACCAGCCGGCCGGCCGCGACCAAGGCCACCCGGTGGCGCCGGAGCCCAACGTTGATAAGAATTTCATCGATCATGTTTTGCCGTCATGGCGCGCCATCGTGCACGCAGTAGCCCAATCCCTCCAACAAATTGGCGGTTTCAAACAGCGGCAGACCGACGACATTGGAATAAGAGCCGCGCAGGAAACGCACGAAGCGCCCGGCGCGGCCTTGTATGGCGTAGCCGCCGGCCTTGTCCCGCCATTCGCCGCTTTCCAGATACCAGGCCGTCTCGGCGGCGCTTAATCTCTTGAACGCCACCACGCTATCGACTAGACGCAGCCGTTCGGTGCCATCCGGCCCCGAGGCGGCAACGGCGGTAAAGACATGGTGGCGGCGGCCTGAAAGCAATGCCAGACAACCGCGCGCCTGGTCTTCATCCACCGGTTTGGGCAGTATGCGGCGGCCTACGCCAACGACCGTATCCGCGGCCAGTATGAAATTGCCGGGATGGTCATCTCGAATGCGGGTTAGTTTGGCCCGTGCCAAACGGCGGGCCAGTTCCGGCGGCGTCTCTCGAGGCAGCGGGCTTTCATCAACATCGGCGGCAATGGCCGCATCGGGCAACAAGCCGATTTGCAACAACAATTCACGGCGGCGCGGCGAGGCGGAGGCCAGCACGAACTGCGGCTGTGCAGGCATCATTTGATGTGAGCGGATTCTGGCGGGTCTGGGCGCGCCACGGCGACGGGGCTATTTATAACGGTAGGTGATCCGGCCCTTGGAAAGATCGTAGGGCGTCATTTCAACCAGCACCTTGTCGCCGGCCAGCACACGGATCCGATGCTTTCGCATTTTGCCGGCGGTATGGGCCAGAACCTCATGCTCGTTTTCCAATATGACGCGAAACATCGCGTTGGGCAGCAACTCCATGACCGTGCCCGGAAATTCCAGCAACTCTTCTTTCGCCATCAGCTATCCTTTATTTGTGTGTGCCCACGGGCTCCTAAGCACCGTGAAGAGCCCCAAAATGGGAACGAAATGGGAAAAAAGCAAGTGATTTGAGATAAAACAATCCGGGGGCTGAACATGACCAACTTCAAGTTGGACAATGAGCCCATTTCAGGGACCGTCATTCGTGCTGCCGGGCCGCAAGAAATTCGCTGCCGGCCGACCTCGTAAAATGTCTTTTAGCTGCTCGTTTCGAGCTGCTGTATGAGGTCTTTTATTTTCAGTTTTTGTTTCTTCAGAGCACTGATCTTGTTTTCGTCCGGGGCGATCTGGGTGTTTTCAGCTTCGATTTCCCCGTCCAGCAGATGATGACGATTGCGAAGGTCGTCAATCTCAGTCTGTAAGCTCATACCTTGCCTCCTAGGCAAATGTGGGTGTCTTATATAAGCACCAGAATGAATTCACGGCAAGGAAATCACAGCGAAATATGTTAGGAATAATGTTACGTATGCGGTTAGGGAGGGGCCCGTCGCCGTAAGGGCAATTCTCGATATTTTCGAACTGTCTCTACGGCTCGAAGGGTTGGTTCGATTGCCGTAACCTGAGTAATCCGAGCACTTTTTCAAGACGCTTTTCAAGAATTGCGCTCGAGGGAAGATATATCGTTGGAAAAGACCGAAATCGAAGAGCGAATCATCACGTTGCAACAGGAACACCGCGACCTTGACGGCGCTATCGCGGCTCTGGTGGAAAAGGGCGTCCATGACCAATTGCAGCTGCAGCGCATGAAAAAGCGCAAACTGTCGCTGCGTGATCTGATCGGCCGGCTGGAAACATTGCTGGTCCCGGATATTATCGCCTGACACCCAAGTAAAATCTGACGGATATCCGCCTGATGGGCGGACAATCAGGCAATCAAGACCTTATCCGGCCGCTTTTTGGGCGTTTTTGAAGGCATACATGGCGCGGTCCGCCGCTTCCATGGCATCTTGTGCCGATTCGCCTTTTTTGAAGGTTGTGATGCCGTATGATGCGGAAATCCGCAGCTTATTATCGTCGTGATCAACCACCATGTCCTGGATCGCCTGGGCCAATTGGCGGCCCTTCTCCATGGCCTGCTCGGCATCTGTATGGCTGAGAATGACGCCGAATTCATCACCGCCGAGCCGCCCGAGCATATCTGATTCACGCAGGTTTTCCATCAAGGCATTGGCCACCCCGATCAGGATCGCATCGCCGGCGGCATGACCATGTTGGTCATTTACGGCTTTGAAATTGTTCAAATCCAGATAGACCAGGGCGGAAACGGCGTCATAGCGTTCGTTATAGGAGATGACCCGGCTCATTTCGCGGACGAATGCACGGCGGTTGGGAATGGGTACAAGGGTATCCTGATCGGCCAGACGCTCCATGTGGGCAAGGCGGTTGTTCGCCCGTTCCACCTCCACCCGCAGGCTCTCAACCTCTTGCATCAGTGTCATGATGGCCTGGCGCACTTTCGGCGTCAGTTCCGGTTCCGGGATACCCATGACCGTGGCGCTATCAGTAGGTGCGGCGCCGCCCAAATTTGACGACGAAGCATAACTGGCCGCCGCGGCCGCGGATTCGCGGCGCGGGCTCGTCGATCGTCGTGCAGGGCGGGTCTCGGTTATCTTCATTCGTCCAAAGCTGCCTTTTTAATGGCGACAATATAATAGCGATAATACTGGCAATCACCATGGTCATGGTCTTATTTAAAGGTTAATAAAGCCTTTTTCCAATCTCATTGAATAATGACGGGTACACAGATGCCGAATGATGCTCTGATTTTCCCTATTCGGTGATTTTCCGGGTGGGTCAAATAGAGCCAACGACCTATAGTCTCAACAAAACCTCCAACATTATCAATGGACCATGGATATTACGGCAATATGACAGAGACGGGACAACAAATTGCCGCGAGGGTCGGCGTGATCATGGGCAGCCGCTCTGACTGGCCGACCATGTGCCATGCGGTTGAGGTATTGCAGGAACTGGGGGTCGGCGTGGAAAGTCGTGTTGTTTCCGCCCACCGCACGCCGCAACGCATGTTCGAATATGCCGCCACCGCCCAGGAACGCGGGCTGTGGGTCATTATCGCTGGGGCCGGGGGCGCGGCCCATCTGCCGGGCATGACCGCGTCCATGACAAATCTACCCGTACTGGGCGTACCTGTTGAAAGCAAGGCCCTGCAGGGACAGGACAGCCTGCTGTCGATTGTGCAAATGCCCGCCGGCGTGCCGGTCGGCACCCTGGCCATCGGCCGGGCTGGCGCGGTCAACGCGGGCCTGATGGCGGCCTCCATCGTCGCCTTGCAGGATGATGGCGTAGCCACGGCGCTGGCCGCCTGGCGGGCCCGGCAGACCGACGCCGTGCCCACCGAGCCCGAGGATTAATACCCCATGAGCTCCCTTCCCCCCGGCGGCCGCATCGGCATCCTGGGTGGTGGCCAGTTGGGCCGCATGTTGAGCCTGGCCGCGGCCCCCCTTGGCTATACCTGCCATATCTTCGGACCGGAAGCCGACCCGCCCGCCGGCCAGGTCGCCGAAGGCGTCACCGTCGCCGACTATCTGGACGAAGAAGCCCTGGCCGCATTCGCCGAAGTGGTCGATGTGGTCACCCTGGAATTCGAGAACGTGCCCACGGAATGCGTTGAATTTCTGGCCCGAAAGGTCGCGGTGCGGCCCGGCGCCAAGGCCCTGGCGACGGCCCAGGACCGTTTGGTGGAAAAAGACTTCGCCGCGGCGAACGGCTGCGCCACCGCGCCCTATGCCGCCGTCAATTCCCTGGATGAGCTGAAGGCGGCCATGGCCAATTTTGGCCCCCGGGCGGTTCTGAAGACCCGGCGCATGGGCTATGACGGCAAGGGTCATGTGATGCTGGGGCGGGACACTGATCCGGCGGCGGCCTGGGCAGCGCTGGCCGGGGTGCAGTCGATCCTGGAAGGTTTCGTGCCGTTTGAAGGAGAGGTTTCCGTCATCGCCGCCCGCGCCCTGGACGGCACGGTCG
>JABIRL010000220.1 GCA_018667855.1 Rhodospirillaceae bacterium | reverse complement strand
CCGCCCTCCCGATCAACCCTTCCGCCTTGACGAAGGCGGCGAGATCGACCGCCTGGCGCCGCTCCCGTTCACCTTCGACGGGAAACCCTATATCGGCCACAAGGGCGACACCTTGGCCTCGGCTCTGCTGGCCAATGGCGTCCGCGTGGTGGGGCGCAGTTTCAAATATCATCGCGCCAGAGGCATCTACGGCGTAGGGGCGGAAGAACCAAACGCCTTGGTTCAGTTGGGCGACGGTGCCCATGGCGAACCCAACATTCGTGCCACCCAGGTTGAGCTGTTCGAGGGTCTTGTGGCCCGCAGCCAGAACAACTGGCCCTCGTTACGCTGGGACCTGGGCAGTGTATTGGGCTGGTTTGGGCGGTTCCTGCCCGCTGGCTTCTATTACAAGACGTTCATGTGGCCCGCCAATCTGTGGCCCTGGTACGAAGGCGTGATCCGACGAGCGGCCGGCATGGGCTACAGCCCCTCCGAAGCCGACCCGGATGTCTATGAAAAGCGCCATGCCCATTGCGACGTCCTGGTCATCGGCGGCGGCCCCGCCGGACAGAACGCGGCGCGGGAGGCGGCAGATAAAGGGCAAAACGTATGGCTGGCCGACGAAGGGAGCCGCCCGGATAAACTTGGCGACGATATCACGGTGCTGCGGCGCACCACCGTGTTCGGCAAATATGACGATCATCAACTCGGTCTGGTGCAGCGCCGGGATGGACAATCACCGCGCCAGATCCTGTGGCTGTTGCGGGCCAAACGCGTCGTACTGGCCAGCGGCGCCATAGAGCGGCCGTTGGTATTTCCCAACAACGACCGCCCCGGCATCATGCTGGCATCGGCCACGGTCCGATATCTGACCGACTATGCGGTGCGGGCGGGCCAGCGGGCGGTGATCGTCGCCAACAATGACAGCGCCTATGAAACCGCGCGCATCCTGGCCGACGGCGGCATCGAAATCGCCGCCATCATCGACCACCGCCATATGAGTGAGAAGCGGGAGATCGCGGATTGCGAAATTCTGTACAATCACGGGGTCATCAACACATCCGGCAGCCCGACGCTATCCGGCGTCACGGTCGCGCCGTTGGATGTCGACGGAGATGCGGTGCCGCAAACAGAGCGGCGCATCGATTGCGATCTGCTTTGTGTTTCGGGCGGCTTCACGCCCAGCGTTCATTTGTACTCCCAAGCCGGCGGTAAACTCGCCTTCGATGACGACATCCAGGGTCTGATACCCGACAGCGATGTCCCCGGCATGGCCGTCACCGGCGCGGCAAATGGTGATTTTATTGCCCCCGCCGCACCGGTCCTCTCATTGAGCCAAGGGCGCCGCAAACAATTCATTGATCTGCAAAATGATGTCACGGCGGCGGATGTGGAATTGGCGGCGCGGGAAGGCTATCGATCCGTCGAGCATGTGAAGCGTTACACCACCCTTGGCATGGGCACGGATCAGGGCAAGACGTCGAACCTGAATGGCATCTCGGTTTTGGCCGGCGCCTTGGACAAGCAACCGGCGGAAGTTGGCGTTACAGCCTACCGCCCGCCCTATACCCCCGTCACCATCGGCGCCCTGGCGGGCCGGGAAAGCGGGTCCTTTCTGGCCCCCACCCGGCGGACGCCCATGCAGGACTGGCACGAGGAAGCGGGCGCGGCTTTTGTCCCCGCCGGTCTGTGGCGGCGCCCGCATTATTACCCGAAACCCGGCGAAAGCCCGGTTGATGCGGTCAATCGCGAAGTTCTGGCCGTACGCCAGGGCGTCGGCATTGTCGATGTCTCCACCCTGGGCCGCATCGATCTGCATGGCGCGGATGTGGCGGAATTCCTCAACCGTGTCTACATCAACGGCTTCAAGACCCTGGCCATCGGCATGTGCCGTTATGGCGTCATGCTGCGGGATGACGGCCGTATTTTCGATGACGGCACAATCGCCCGCATGGCGGACAATCATTACATTATGACCACCACCACGGCGAATGCCGGCCCGGTGATGGCGCATCTGGAATATTATCTACAGGTGGTCTGGCCCGATTTGGAGGTTCATGCCGCTTCGATCACCGATCAATGGGCGGTGGCGGCCGTGGCGGGGCCGCGATCGCGCGATCTGTTGGATAAACTGGACAGCGATATTGAATTCGCCAATCAGGCCATGCCCTTCATGGCCTGGCGGGACGGTCATATGGGCGGCATCACGGCGCAGGTGTTCCGCATTAGTTTCTCGGGCGAGTTGGCTTACGAGGTCGCGGTTCCGGCGGATCATGGCCAGGCCCTATGGGAAATGCTGCTGGCCGCCGGCGAGGCGTTTGAGGTCATTCCCTATGGCACCGAGGCCCTGACGACCCTGCGTACGGAAAAGGGCCATTTTGTCATCGGGCCGGAGGCGGATGGCCGCGCCACGGCCGACGATCTGGGACTGGGCGGCATGCTATCCGGCAAGAAGGACTTTATCGGCAAGCGTTCCTTGCGCCTGCCCGGTCTGGCGCCGGAGGATCGTTTCAATCTGGTTGGTCTGCTGCCCCGCGACGGCAAAACCGCCATACCACCCGGCGCCATTATTTTGAACGCGGCGGGGGCGTCGCCCGATGTGGAAAAAGCCGGGCACGTGACGACAGCTGTCTATTCCGCCAATCTGGAAAAACCCATCGCCCTGGCCATGGTCACCAATGGCCGCCGGCGCATGAACGAAGAGCTTTGGGCCCATTCCCCATTGGATAACCGCATCATCCCCGTCACGGTCACCGATCCCGTTTTTATCGATCCAAAGGGGGAGCGTCTGCGTGCCTGAGACCCCGTCCCGCCGCTCCGCCCTGTCCGGCGCAAGCGCCAGCCACGACCTGATCCAGGAGCGTACGGATCTATGTCTGCATCGTATCTACGGACCCATCGACGGCATCGGTGTTGAATTGCCGATGCAGGCAAACCGCACCGCCGGTTCCGATGATTGGCATGCCCTGTGGCTGGCGCCGGGCGAATGGCTGCTGGATGGCGATGTTCCCGAACTGGCGGCTAAGATGGATGCAGGGGGCGTTGCCGCGACCGATCTTTCCCACGCGCGGGTGGTTTTCCGCATTCCGGCTGCCCTCGCCCGGGATATCCTGGTCAAGGGCTGCCCCCTGGATGTGCGCGAAGAAATCTTTCCGCCCGGCCATTGCGCCCAAAGCGTCATGGCCGGCGTTGCCATCCTGATCCACCATCTTAGCGACGGGGCGCATATGGATATTTACGTGGCCCGCAGCTACGGCCGTTTCATGCAGGATTGGTTGCTGGACGCGGCTGGCTGAATTATTCGTCGGGAATGGCGAAATGATGCATGTCGGGAAATTCCGGATAGCGCGGGATACCGTCGCCGCTGCTGTCGGCGGCATAGTCGGCCATTTCATCGGTGAAGATGCGCATCATCAGGTGCAGGCCCGTGGGCTGGTCCAGGCTGCCGGCGGTAATGGTGATGGTATCCGCGCCGTCCCGGCGAAAAAACATGGTGGAGCCGCAATTGCCGCAAAAGCCGCGCTCCACCTTTTCAGAACTGCGATACCAGTTCAGCGCGTTGTCATTGTCGGAAATGGACACGTCCTTTTGCCGGGCACCGGTGGCATGCCAGACGCTGCCGGTCAGCCGCCGACAACTTTCGCAATGGCATTCCACGACCTGGCGTACGGGTCCGGTAATTTCATACCGGACCCGACCACAATGACAACCGCCTTGCACGGCTATTCCGCCGCGACGACGTCTTCGCTTAGCAATGTACCGACATAGAAGCCACGCTTCTTCAGGTTCGTGTAGAACACATCATTGAAGCTATCCGCGACCGAACCCTGGACGCAGTCGTTCGCCATCAGAGCATCCGACCAAGCCTTGATCAGCGGAAAATCACGCAGAATACCCGTCTGGACGAACTGTTCCACCATGGCCAAACGCTGCAGGAACGGCGCATAGGCGGCATCCACCAGGCACAATTCCGGGCCGTTGAAATAGGGCCCGTCGTTGCCTCGTTCGTTGGCAAGGGCGTCTTCCAGTTTCTGCAGGAACTTCGGCGCGCCGGCCAGCTTCTCCTCCAGCTCTTCCCGGCTCTTGGTGTAGTAGATGTTGATGCCTTTGGAGAAATCGGGCACGAAATCCGTCCAGGCCCGGTTGCGGGCCCGCTTGAACGGATCGGAAGGATGCTTGGGCGGCTCGACCACATCATCGAGGTATTCCGCGATAGCATTGGATTCGAAAAGCGGATCTTCATCCACCGACAACACGGGCACCTTGCCGTGAGGCGAAACTTTCAGGAACCAATCCGGCTTGTCGGTCAGGTCAATGTAGGTGACTTCGAATTCGACGTCTTTCGCACGCAAAAGAATCACGGCGCGCTGTACCCACGGTCAAGTAACGGAACTGATCAGATGATATTTCGTAGCCATATCAGGCCTCTCCCCAAATGGTCATGATGAATAGACATACCGCACAATAAGCCCCCTGCGGGCACGCGTCAAAGCTTGGCAAGCAATTGACCGCCATTGTCTCCTTGCCGACGCGACTGTAACATCCGTCAATTAGGTCGAATTCTTTTGGAGCAATGACTTTCACACCATGACAAACGTCCAGGATCAGTCCGATAGCGGGGCATCCGCGCCGGCGGGCCAGCGTCGCCAGGTGACCGTACTATTTGCTGATATGGCTGGATATACCGCTCTGTCCGAAACCCTGGGCGAGGAACAGACCTATCTGTTGATGCAACGGGTACAGCGGGAGTTGAACGAGGCCGTGCACAGCCACAGCGGTACCGTGCAGGAAATGGCCGGCGACGGCATTATGGCATTGTTTGGGGCGCCCATCGCGGTGGAGAACGCCCCCCTGCGGGCCTGCCAGGCAGCGGTTGAACTGCAATCACGCATGACGGCGTTGGCCGATGAATTCGAACGCGGACATGGTGTCGCACCGCGATTTCGGGTCGGCATCCATTCCGGGGCCCTGGTGGTCGGCGAGGTAGGCGACGACCGTCAATCGAGCATGACCGCCCTTGGCGACACGGTCAATGTAGCCTCCCGCATAGAATCCGCCGCCGAAGCCGGAACGATCTTCATGAGCGCCGCCACCCAGGCCCTGGTAGAAGGTTTTGTCGATAGCACGTTCATCGGTGAACGCACGCTGAAAGGCAAGACGGAAGCACAGCAACTTTGGTGCCTCGACGCTATTCGCGCGGGCGTCACCCGCTTTGATATTTCCAGAAGCCATGGCCTGACACCTCTTGTGGGCCGCGAGAGGGAGCTGGATCAGCTACGGAAAACCTGGGGCGAAGTATCTCAAGGGGCTGTGCGTTGCGTAACCATTCTGGGCGAACCCGGCATCGGAAAATCGCGTCTGGCCTTTGAATTTCGTGAAAATATCAATGACGAAAAGGTATTCTTCCTGGAAGGCCATTGCGCGGCGGGTACACAGGAAACCCCTTTCGCACCCTTGATGGACATTGTACGCCGGGCCTTCCGCATCGGTGATGCCGCCGCCGCCGGGGAAGCCGAACAACGCCTGCAGCAAGGCCTGGAAATGCTGGGCATCGACCCCGCGGAAAGCCGCCCTTATTTGATGAACCTGCTGGGATTTTCGCAGGGCACGGAGCTTGATCAAATCGCCGGCGAGACCCTGGGCATCCGCACTCGCGACGCCGTCATCGAAATGTTGCGGGAACGCTGCCGGGTCTCTCCCACGATCTTAATCATCGAAGATCTGCAATGGATTGATACGGCGACCCAGGGCCTGCTCACCCGCATCATCGAACAGGAGCCGGATCTGGCGTTGTTCGTTATTGCCACGGCCCGAACCGGTCACAGGCCACCCTGGCGTGATGCCAAGAACGCCTCTGAAATTGCCCTGAACGCGTTGTCAGCCAGCGGTACCGAGGCGTTGTTGCAGGGGCGTTTGGATACTCGTACACCCCCTGAATCCCTCATTAAACTGGTCATCGAAAAGTCCGAGGGCAATCCCCTGTTTGCCGAGGCCATCATCAGCTATCTGCAGGATAGCGGCGCTGTCAGTGGCCAGGGTGATACGCATTCTTATACGACCGGCCAGGGCGGCGCGGCGTTGCCCGTGGCCATCGAAAATCTGCTGATGAACCGCTTCGATAGATTGGATAGCGGACCCAGAGCCGTGTTGGAAGCCGCGGCCGTTACCGGCAAGCGATTTACCGCCAAACAATTGCAGCGCGCGACCGGGCTGGGGGATGCGACGGCCCGCCATCTTGAAACATTGATAGAGCAGGATCTGATCCGGTCCGAGGCTGGCGGTCACGCCTTCACCTTTCGCCACGCCCTGACCCGCGATGCAATATATGACAGCCTGTTAAGCGCCCGCCGCCAAGCCCTGCATCAGGCAGTCGCCGAGGCGATTGAAGCCCAGGAAAATTTCCAACCCGACGATGCCGCGGATGCCCTTGCCTATCATTGGAGCCGTAGCGCTGAAACCGGCCACGCGGTCCCGTATCTGGCGCTGGCCGGCGAGAACGGGTTGCGTATCTATTCTCTGGAGGAAGCACAGAACCAACTGCAACAAGCACTTGACATTATCGAGGCCAATCCCGGCTGCGTGGCCGATACGGTCCTGGCCGATATCCTGTTGCTTATTGCCCGCGCACTGTATTTCCAATTCAATTTCCGGGCCCTCATTGACTTGGTGGAACCTTACCTAGGCCGCATAGAAGCCCTGGGCGACAACAGACGGCTATCACGTTTTCTGTTTGAAACCGGCTATGCCCATGTTTTCGGCTGCCAGGCAGAAATTGGGCGAACATTTTTGGATAGGGCGAAATCCCTGGCGGAAGCGGATGGCGACGAACTGGCCGTGGCCTATGCCGATATGGGCATCATGTGGCACCGCCTTTATTGGGGAAAACCGGGAGAAGCGCGTGATAAGGCCCAACGGGAAGCCGGCGCGCAGGTGGTTGATGTCGCCCGCCGACACGGCGATATCTGGCTCGCCTCAAAAGGGCAACTCGTTAACGGTCTTGACCTGATGGCATGGGGGCATCCGGGTGAAAGCCGGGCCGAACTAATGAAGCTATTGAGCATGAGCCGGGAAACCAATGACCCGCGCCCGCGCAGCATGGCGCAATGGTCCCTGGCTGTCGTGGATCTGTTATCCGGTGATTATGGCAGCGCGATCGAGAAGGCTGACGATGCCCTGCGCATCTGCCTCAGCCCCATCGATCGGGTCGCCGCCGAAGGCTATAAAGCTGCCGCCATGATAATGGCAGGGACGGTACAGGAAGGGGCCGCGATAAACAGCAGTCTTGTGGAAAAACTAGAGAAAAACTCGCTAATAATGGTCATATCGCCGATCAGTATGGTAATGGGCATCAGCGATGTGCTGCAAGGCGAAATGGCGAAGGGCATCCGCAGCGTGGAAGCGGCGCAGTATCGGGCCGAAAACTGGGGCATGACGGCAGCGACGGCCATGGGCAACCAATATCTGGGCGAAACCTATCTGCAATTCGCGATTGGCGATGAAAAGCCGCCCTTGTCCGTCATGTTGGCGAATTTACCTTTCCTGTTGAAGACTTTGCCGTTCGCGAAGCAAAAGACGCGGCGCCATCTGCAAACCGCCCTGGATGAATATCGCACCCTCGGCACCCCATCCTTTGTCGCCGGCTGCCACTACAATCTTGGCCTGTTGGAAAAAGCTTCCAAACGGACCAGCCGGGCGCGCGAGCATTTTCAACAGGCCCACGACATTGCCGCAACCGTTGAAGCCATGAACATCGTTTCCGATGCGGAGGTGGCCCTGGCCGAACTTGGCCCCGCTTAAGTCGACGCTGGTGCGAGGGCGAAAATTTCGGTCTCGTGGCCATGCCCGCGCAAGGTAACATTGCCCAGCGGCTCCGCCCGCAGAAATGAAGGTAGCTCCAGCGCGGTGAGCAATCGGCTGGAAATCAGGCAATCGCGGCCGATCTCCTTGGCGTGGTGTTCCAGGCGGGCGGCGGTGTTCGGGGTATCGCCGATATGGACAATGGCCCGCTTACTGTCACCGCATTCACCGACCATGACCTCGCCCATATGAAATCCGGCCCAAAATTCCGGCCGGACCCCAAACCGGGCCTGAAAAGACGCCGCCTTGTCCGCAAGGGACCGCGTAATATCGCAATAGCATCGCAGGCAACGCGCATTCCGCAGGCCGTCTTCCTCCAGCCAGGTGGCAACAATCTCGTCGCCGTTGTAGCTCAACACTTCGCCACCGAAATCGGTGATCTGCCTGTCCGCATCAAAAAATACTTCCGAGATCAAGGCATGGGTCCGCTCGTCGCCCAAGTCCTCGGCCATGGCGGTGGAATTCTTGATATCCAGAAACATGTAAATGCGCCGTTCCTTCTGTGGCCGGTGATAGCGGCCGGTCATCACTTTCCACATGATGCCGGGGCCCAACAGGGGACGGATCTGCATGAACAGGGCGACAACTATGAATACGATGAAGGCGATCAAGACATCCAGCCAGAAGCCGTTGTCTAGATACGTGGTGAACGTGCCTAATTCATCGTAGGTTAGAGAGGAAATCCCCCGTTGAACCAATATCGCCGCCGCTATGATCACGGTGGAGGCGCCGTCAATCACCATCCAGCCTTGGATGAAACTCAGACGCCGGATGACGGCGCCACGCTGGTCATAGATATAGAAGACCATGAAAATTCCCAGACAAAGGCCGATGAAGGCGCCCGTGCGGGTGGCATGTTCCAGCTCGATCAGGGAAAGGGCCATGGCGCCGCCGGCGACCCGCAGCAATGTATAGCCCAACCCAAAGGCCGCGCCGATCAGGGTCAGAATAACCACCAACCGCCATTTGCCGCCCGATTGAACGGAATTCTTGCTGTCGATCACCATTTATTGACCCCTGGATTGGACGAACCGGCGAAAGGCCTGTGCGATAGCAGGCATTATTGCTAACATTCACCCATAAACATGGGAAAAAAATTGGGGAGGTCCAAGCGATGTTTGGAAAATTAATGACGCTGACGGCGACCGTTGCCGTCGCCGGTCTGATGGCCATGTCGGCCCAGGCGGAGGAAATTACCTTGAAGGGGGCCAGTTGTTTCCCCATCGGCAGTCCGCCGTCGAAACCATTTGAAGCCTTCGTCAATGACCTGAACGCCGCCGGCAAGGGCGTGGTGCAGATTAAAATGATCGGCGGCGCGCCGGCTATCGGCAGCCCGTTCGAGATGACAAAACGCATGACCAAGGGCGTGTTCGACATCGTCGGCTGCCCGGAAGCTTATTGGGCCAATGTGGTGCCCGAATCCGCCTCGGTCCGGCTGTCCGATTACTCGGCGGCAGAGATGCGCACCAATGGCGCCTATGCCTATTTGCGCAATCTGTACGAAGCCAAGAATATCCATTTTCTGGCCCGTCATTCCAACTTCGGCCCGTTCTTTTTGTGGCTGAACAAGAAAATCGATAAACCTGATCTGACCGGCCTGCATCTGCGGGTCTCGCCGGTTTATGTACCGTTCTTCAAATCCCTGGGCGCCACCGTACAGCGCTCCAACATCGCCCAGGTCTATACCTATATGGAAAACGGCACCGTCGCGGGTTATGGCTGGCCGGCTCTGGGCTGGCCCCCTTCCTGGGTTAAAGTCACCAAATATCGGGTAGAGCCCGGGTTTTACTATGCCTTTATCCAAACCCTGGTAAACAACAAGGTTTGGAAAAAACTCGGCCAGGCACAGCAGGACATGCTCAACAAGATCGGCCTGAAGCACGAGGAAGCCGCCTCGAAATGGGCTGATCGTCTGGCCAAGCAAAACGCCAAGACCGCCAGCCAGGGCATGCAGGTGATCAAGTTTGCCGGCGCCGAGGCAGAGGCCTGGGTCAAGGCCGCCAAGGATACCGGTTGGGCCTCGATTATCGGGAAAAGCCCCACCCACGGTCCTAAACTGCGGGCGCTGTTGTCCAAGTAAACGACGTTTTGACGGCGGCCGGTCCGACGGCATGGACCGGCCGCCATCTGATTTCCGGCGGAGCCAATGATGGGCGCCTTTCTCGACCGGTTCGAGACCTCGTACAATCGACTGAACTTGTTTCTGGCCGGCGTGGTCGCGGCCTCCATCGCCTCATTCGCGGTGCTGATCCCGTTTGACCTGGCCTTGCGCCGCCTCGGCTGGGGCAATCTGCCATGGCTGTATGAAGGTATCGAATACGCCCTGTACATGGGCGTTTTCCTGGCCGCGCCATGGGTCTTGCAGCAGGGCGCCCATGTCCGTGTCAACGTGGTGGACACGGCCCTGCCCCCGGCCGTCGCGGCACGGCTGGAATGGATCTTGAACGGCGTCGGCGCCGTGATTTGCGGGGCCTTGGCCTATTACGGTGTCCGCAGCACCATCACCGATTATGTAGACGAAGCGCTGCCCGACAAACTGCTGGCCTTCCCCGATTGGTGGATGATGGCGGTATTCTCCATCGCCTGCCTGATGCTGGTGATATCCTTCCTGCTGCGCATGCGCCATTCCGGCGAACCGACGCAAGCCGACGACGGCGCGGGGTTCTAGGCCATGGAATGGTATATGGCCATGATCCTGTTGCTGGGCACGGTGTGTCTGGGCATGTTCCTGGGGCTGCCCGTGGCCTTTGCGTTTTTCGCCGCCAATTTTCTTGGCACCTATCTGTTTCTGGGCGGTGATATCGGCCTGGAATCCATGCCCAAGGAATTCCATCTGGCCGTGGCCAAGTTCATCCTGACGCCCATAGCGCTGTTTCTGCTGATGGGGGAGATCCTGTTGCATACGGGGGTGGCTTTCAAGGCGATCGGCGCCATTGATCGGCTGATCACCCGCATACCCGGCCGCCTGTCCGTGGTCGCCATCGTCGGCGGCACGGTGTTCTCGTCGCTTTCGGGTTCGACCATCGCCAATACAGCGATCCTGGGCTCGGTCCTGCTGCCCGATATGTTGAAGCGGGGCTATAAGCCGGTCATCGCCGTCGGCCCGATCATGGCGGTGGGGGGCATCGCCATGTTGATCCCGCCCTCGGCCCTTGCCGTGCTGCTGGCCAGCCTGGCGGAGCAATCCATCGGCAAGCTGCTGATCGCCGGTATCGTGCCGGGCATGCTGATGGCGTTTCTGTTCTTCGCCTATGTGGTCGGCCGCTGTGCGATGAACCCTGACCTGGCACCCGCCGCCGATACCGACGACAGCCACCTGGATCAGCCGCTGACACTGACTGTGAACCGGCGCGGACGCCCGATTTTCACGACGAGTTACAACGGCCCGCGACGGCGTCTGTGGAACCGCATCCTGCCATCGGCGCTCTATATCCTGCCGCTGTTCGTGATTTTTGTCGTTGTGGTCGGCAGTATCTTTTTCAAGTTGGCCGCCCCCACAGAGGCGGCCGCCCTGGGCTGCCTGGCGGCCACGGGGGCCTGCTATTTCTTCCGGATTTTCAACAAGACCATTGTCATCAGTGGCATCGAAGGCGCCGATTTCGGCTGGCGCGAGATGTGGAAGGCGATGATGGAGACAGCTAAGATCAACACCATGATCCTGTTTATCATCACCGGCTCTCTGGTATTTGCCCAGGCCCTTGCGGCATCGGGCGCTACCAATGGCCTGCTGGAGCTGCTAGTCGCCATGGATATGACCGTCATGACCGGCATGGTGTTGATGATGCTGGTGTTGCTGTTCCTGGGCGCTTTCATGGATCAGGTCAGCATGTTGCTGCTGACCCTGCCGTTCTTCATGCCCCTGGCGCAGTCCCTGGGCATCGACATGCTGTGGCTGATGGTATTAATGCTGATCGTGATGGAGATCAGCCTGTTGACGCCGCCCTTCGGTCTGTTGCTTTACGTCATGAAAGGCGTCGCGCCGCCGCATATCAATCTGGGAACCATCGTTTATTCAGCCCTGCCATTCATTGTGATAGAGCTATTCGTCCTGGCCCTGCTGATTTGGCTGCCCGAACTGGCGACCTGGCTGCCGGAGAAAATCGACTGAGTTGAAAACCCGGCCACGAATTCACATAGCATGCCGCAACTGCAGGACCACGCACAGTGTTTGATAATCGCGGCCCAGCGGCTAACATCGTGGTCCAGGTAATAAGTCATTAGGGAGATGTGTCTTGGCTAACGCATTGCGGGACGTCGCCATCGTGGGCGTTGCCGAATCCGATCTGGGCCGGGTTCCGGACAAAAGCAAATTTCAGCTATCCGCCGAGGCCAGCCGGCTGGCGCTTGACGACGCCGGGTTGTCGGTCAAGGACGTGGACGGGCTGTTCACCACCATTATCACCGAAGGCGGGCAGTTTTCTTCCATGATGATGGCGGAATATATGGGCATCACGCCGCGTTTCACGGATTCCACCTCAATCGGCGGCTCGTCCTTCGTCGTCTATGTGGAGCATGCGGCAATGGCCATCGCGGCCGGGCTGTGCGACGTGGCGCTGATCTGCCATGGCAGCACCAATATCTCGGACCGTGGCGGCAAAGGCGGCCCGGTGTCGCAATCGACCGAAGTGTTCGGCCCGACGCAGTTCGAGGAGCCCTATGGTGTCTCCACCGTCGGCAGTTATGCCCTGGCCGCACAGCGCCATATGCACGAATACGGCACCACTTCGGAACAATTGGCGGAAATCGCCGTGGCGACGCGTAAATGGGCCTCTCTGAACCCCAAGGCCCGCATGCGCGACCCGATCACCATCGACGATGTGATGAATTCCCGCGTCATCGCTTCACCGCTGCATCTGCTGGATTGCTGTCTGGTAACGGACGCCGGCGGCGCCGTGGTGTTGACCTCTCTGGAACGGGCCCGGGATCTGAAAAAGGCGCCTGTACGGGTGCTGGGCGCGGGCGAGGCGCATACCCACCGCATGATCAGCCAGATGCCGGACCTGACGCAGACCGCGGCGGCGATTTCAGGCAAACTTGCGTTCGAACGCTCCGGGCTGACGCACGCGGACATAGACGTCGCGGAGATCTATGACTCCTTCACCATTACGGTGTTGCTGACCCTGGAAAGCCTGGGCTTTTGCGCCAAGGGAGAAGGCGGCGCCTTCGTCGCCAACCAGCGCACCGCGCCCGGCGGCGATTTCCCCATGAACACCCAGGGCGGCGCATTGTCGTATACCCATCCGGGCATGTTCGGCATTTTCACCATTATCGAAGCCGTCCGTCAGGTGCGCGGCGAATGCGACAACCGGCAAGTGCCCGGCGCGCGGATCGCCCTGTGCAACGGCACCGGGGGGACATTATCGTCCACTGGCACCATTATTCTGGGGAGGGATTGATCATGGCCCTGCCACCGTTACCAAGACCCTATCAGGACACCGCCGCCTATTGGCAAGCCGCCCGCGAACACCGCTTCATCATCCAAAAATGCAGCGATTGCGGCGAATATCAATTCTATCCCCGCGGCGTGTGCAGCCATTGCCTGTCCAGCGCATTGGATTGGCAGGAGGCCTCGGGCAAGGGAGAGGTCTATTCTTTCTCCATCAATTACCGGGCACCGCATCCGGGCTTCGCCGAGCAAACCCCCTTCGTGCTGGCCCTGGTCACATTGGCGGAGGGACCGCGCATGATGACCAACATCGTCGATTGCGATCCGGAAGCGGTGAAGATCGGCATGGCGGTCACGGTCACCTTCGACGATGTAACGGAAGAGGTGACCCTGCCGAAATTCCGCCCGGCCTAGCGGTCCGGCCGGCGACCACCAAAGGCCGGAATTTTACCGGCGTGGCCGCAATGGAAAACCCCACAATAGACTGACCACACGCCTCGAATACGGCCCGCCCCCAGAGAAGGCGATAAGGGCGCAATTTTGTCGATGTCCACACTGGGCTTGTTTCCAGTACGGTAATACATGGAGCTGTCATGACCGCTTTGTGCCGGGGGCAGACCTTCCCATCGTTTTTCGACTGGGCTAAATCGCTGGCGGTCCCCGGCGAATACGGCTTTCCAAATCTTCCAACGAACTCAACCAAGCCATGCCACTTTCGATCCACCAAGTCGCGCCAACATTGGCATATGCTTTTGGGATTTCGTTATCTTCGGCACACTGCGTTGTACCGGCAATCGAAATGTCGTAGTCGCTCAGGTCGGCACCAAATTCTTCCAACTGATCGCGTATCTCAATTAGTTCCTCCGGCGAGATTTGTTTGCCCTCGAGAGCTTTCTTGGAGATGGGCAATATCCCATCCCATTTTGCAGCTCTTCGGAAAGGTTTCACGCTGGGCCAAAGGCCACCCACCCAAATCGGGATGCGAGGCGACTGGACAGGCTGATTAAAAGCTTCGCACTCAACGCGATAATACTTCCCCGAATGGCTCACCGGCTGACCGCTCCAAAGAGCCGTGAGCACCTCCAAGCCTTCATCAAGCATCGCGGCACGAATACGTAGATCCTGTTCATGTCCAAAGCCCCCGTATTCCGGGATGGTCTGCCATCCCAGACCAGCACCTAGTTTGAGCCGTCCTCCGCTCAATCGATCAACCGATATGGTTTCTCGAGCCAACTT
>JABIRL010000153.1 GCA_018667855.1 Rhodospirillaceae bacterium | reverse complement strand
CGCGGTGAAGAACAGCTCAATGCCAAGCGCCAGCCATAACACGAACCGTGCCTGGCCTAAATTCCTACTCCGCTCGGCGGTGCGGAAATCCCACTCCAGGTCTTTGTCCAGAAAAATCAACCGGCGGCTCATCGCCCCCCAATTGGTGTCTTCTTCCGCCGCAACGGCTTGATTGTCCGTCATCCCGTTATAGCTCCCCTGAACCCGTAGATTTATTAGGTAAGCAGTGTGACCTTTACTGTCCACTTGAATGTATGCCGCAGCGTCCATAAATAGTGAACGACCATGAGCGCCCATAAGACTTACTTCATCTCGGTCGAGACCGCATCACGGCCCTTGCAAGCCGTGCACAATGGCGCCGTTCTGGCGGACAGCGCCAAGGCCCTGGTCATGCACGAAACGGGCCTGCCGTCCTATCATTACTTTCCGCCTAATGACGTCAAGGAGGGCCTGTTGCAGCCGTCCCAACGGCGGACCTTCTGCCCGTTTAAGGGCACGGCCAGTTACTGGCACTTGGATCTACCCGACGGCCGCATCGAAAACGCTGCTTTCAGCTATGAAACGCCGTTCAATCAGGTGCGCGAGGTCGCGGGATACATCGCCTTTCTTGACACCTCCCTCGACCAACCGCTGAGCCTGGAAGCCACCAGAATGGATTATTCCGGACCCTTGGTGGATTGGCTGCTGCGGGATGCCTGGATGTGTCAGACCGCCGGCGAACTGACCGAGAATTTCAGCCAAGCCGTGCTTGCCAGCGGTATTCCTCTATGGCGTTTCAGTGTCGGCATCTGGACCCTGCATCCGCAATTGGCGGGCCGCGGTTACATCTGGGAGCGGGATGACGATGGCGTTCGGGGGTTCGATACGCCCCATGGCATGCTGTCGCAGCCGGATTATTTGAACAGTCCCGTGCGCCATGTGAGCGAGGGTCTGGGCGGCGTGCGTCAGCGGCTCGATATCGCCGGTCTGACCGAGTTTCAGTTCCCCGTGATGGAGGAGTTGCGGGACAAGGGAGGCACCGACTATGTAGCTATGCCGCTGCCCTTTTCCGATGGTCAGATCAATACCATGACGTTGACCTCTGATCACCGGGACGGCTTCTCTACCGCCGATCTGGGATCGGTTTTTCAATGTGTATTCGGGCTGAGCCGGTTTTACGAAACCATGACCCTGCGCCAGAACGCCCGTACCTTGCTGACCACCTATCTGGGTATGCGTTCGGGCACCCGGGTTCTGAATGGGGAAACCCAGCGCGGCGCGGGGGAAGAGATCACGGCGGCCATCCTGACCTGCGATCTGCGTAATTCCACGCAATTGGCGGCGTCCCTGCCGCGTCTGGCCTATCTGGATCTGCTGAACGATTTTTTCGAGACCGTCGCCGATCCGATCCTCTCCCGCTGGGGAGAGGTGTTGAAATTCATCGGCGACGGCGTGCTGGCGATTTTCCCGGTCGAGGGCGATCCCGCCGCCGCCTGCGGCCAGGCCCGTGACGCGGCGGTGGAAATTATTGAGCGTCTGGCTGAAACCCATCAGCCGCCCTTGCGCTGCGCTATCGGCCTGCACGTGGGCGAGGTGACATTCGGCAATGTGGGGGCGCCGGAACGGCTGGATTTCACCGTCATCGGCAGTGCGGCAAATATTTCGGCCCGATTGTCGGATCAGTGCAAGGTCATGGATCAATCGCTGTTGCTGTCGGGCGCGGTACAGGCGGCCCTGGCGGAGGATTTGGTTTCCCTGGGGCCGTTCGATCTGCGCAATGTCGCCGCGCCGACGGAGATATATACGATTGAAGTCTGAGAAAACCGCGCCCTACGGCCGCATGAATTCGTAGGTTTCGTTGGGGTCCAGGTTCTGAATGGCGTATTCCAGCTCCTCGCGGATATCGGCGATCTCGCGGTGCTCGCGATAAACCTCGATCACGAAGGACAACATGGTGCGGGCCACGTTCTCGGGCGGATGCCCTTGTTCGCCGGCCTCGGCGATGGCGGCTTCGAGGTGTTTTTTGACAACTTTGCTGATGCTCATTTCGGAGTCCCCATAATTGGTTTGGCTTTTGGTTTGGTTTTTTCGGTCATAGCACATGGGACGATCATGACAAGCGCACTGGACGTGGCCGCGCCAAGGGGACAAACTTAGGGCTGTTCTCCATTATCGCCATCGAGGTTGGATCATGAGTACCCTTGCCCGGGACGACACGCCCACACCAGTCACCCAAAACCTGGCCAAAGATGCTGCCGATTTGCAATTTCAGCATATCGATGCCGACAGTCTGACGGTTGCCAAACAATGTCTGATTGATTGGTTCGCCGTCACCCTTGCCGGCGCCCAGGAGCCATTGACGGCCTTTCTGGCGGCGGAAGCGGCGGAGGAAGGCGGCCGACCGCGCGCCACGTTAATTGGCGCGGGCACCAAAGGTACCGCCGCGCAAGCCTGTCTGGTCAACGGCAGTGGTTCCCATGCGCTCGATTACGATGACGTCAACAGCACCATGGGTGGCCATCCAACGGCGCAGGTCGCCGCCGCCGTCTTGGCGGTGGCCGAAGACACAGGCGCCACGGGACGGGATCTATTGACCGCGTTCGTTGCCGGATATGAAGCTGAATGCCGGATTGGCGCCCTGGTCGCGCCCAGCCACTACCAAAAGGGATTTCATGTAACCGCCACGGTCGGATCGTTCGGCGCGGCGGCAGGCGTTGGGCATTTGCTGGGCCTGGATGGCGAAACCATGGCCCGGGCATTCGGTATTGCCGGCACCCAGGCCGCCGGTCTGAAATCCCAGTTCGGCACCATGTGCAAACCCCTGCATGCGGGCAAGGCGGCCGGCAACGGCCTGCTGGCGGCGCGGCTGGCGGCCCGGGGTTTTACATCCCGCCCGGATATCCTGGAAACGGACCAGGGTTTTGCCGCCACGCAAAGCGATGATTTCGATCATGACCGCGCCTTGCGCGCGCCAAGGCAGGGGTTCCATGTACGGGAAAATCTGTTCAAGTATCATGCCGCCTGTTACCTGACCCATTCGACCATCGAAATTCTGGCCGACCTGCGAAATGAGGAGGCGATCACGCCGGATCAGGTTGACGCCGTGACCCTGTCGGTCGATCCGGGACACCTGAAGGTCTGCAATATTCAGGAACCCGAAACCGGTCTGGAAGTGAAGTTCAGTCTGCGCCATACCGCCGCCTTCGCACTGGCGGGATTGGATACAGCGGTGATCGACAGCTATTCCGATGCCAATGCCAGGGATGATGACCTGATCGCCCTGCGGCGCAGGGTTACGATTACGGGTGATGGCGGTCCTTTCACACTGGCGACAGCAACAGTCTCATTGCAGGATGGCCGCACATTGGAGCGTAGCTTCGATGTGGGTATCCCGGCCGAAGATGTCGCGGCGCAAGGCGACAAGATCGACGCCAAGTTCCGCAGCCTCGCCATTCCACTGCTGGGCGAGGCCAGAGCGGAAGCCTTGTTGGCGGATTTGCATGATCTGGAAAATCTGGACGACACCAGCCAGTTGCTGGCGCATGTGGCGGACTGGAAAGTAAATTGAGATGAACGGAGTTGATGGCAGATGAATCAAGGTAAATGGCGTATTGGTGATGTAACGGTCACCCGGGTGGTGGAGATCGAGGCGACGGGGGGCATGAGCCCTATCCTGCCCGATGCCAAACGCGAATTATTGCAGCAGATCCCATGGCTGTACCCCCATTTCGCCGACGAAAACGGGCGTATGCGCGGTGCTATCCATGCCCTGATCATCGAGACGCCGGACCGCACCATCATGGTCGATACCTGTGTCGGTAACGACAAGGTGCGGGGTAATGCGGCCTGGAACCAGCTGCAGACCACATTCCTTGATGACATGGCCAAGGCCGGCTACGCCATCGATCAGGTCGACAACGTTCTGTGCACTCATCTCCATATTGATCACGTGGGTTGGAACACCATGTTGGTGGACGATAAATGGGTGCCCACATTCCCCAAGGCCCGCTACCTCATGGGCCAGGTTGAGTTTGATCATTGGCGCCAGGATGATGGTGAGGCTCAGGCCGTCGTGATGGCGGATTCCGTGCTGCCGGTGTTCGATGCGGGGTTGGTGGATCTGGTCGCCACCGATCATCAGGTCTGCGATCAGGTCAGCCTGATCCCCACCGTGGGCCACACGCCGGGTCATGTTTCTGTGATGATCAGAAGCCAGGGGGAAGAGGCCATGATCACCGGTGATTTTATTCATCACCCTTGCCAGTTTGCCCACCCCGAATGGTCGGCCTCGGTCGACAGCGACCCGGTGCAGTCCAAGCTAACCCGGCGGGAGGTATTCGACCGCTACGCCGATACCCCAACCTTGATCATCGGCACCCATTTCGCCACGCCGACGGCGGGCCATCTGAAACGCGATGGCGACGCTTATCGCCTGGACGTCTAGGAGCGCCGTCCGATGAGTTTCGAGCGGCCCTACGAGGGCATCAAGGTTGTGGATATGAGCCAAGGCATCGCCGGGCCCTATTGCGGCATGCTGCTGGCCCAGCACGGCGCTGATGTGATCAAAGTGGAACCGCACCAGGGTGATTGGTCCCGTGGTCTGGGGACACCAAACCATGACCACACGGAATATTCTTTCGTCGCCAATATGGGCAAGCGCAGCCTGGCCATCGATCTGAAGAGTAACGAGGCGCTGGGAATTATTGACGCCCTGGTGGCGGAGGCCGACGTTTTCCTGGAAGGTTTCCGGCCCGGCGTGATCGACCGCCTCGGCTTTGGCCATGAACGCATGATGGAGCTGAATCCCGGCCTGATCTACGTCTCCATCTCCGGCTTCGGGCAGGTTGGGCCCCTGCGCCATAAACCGGCCATGGACCCGGTGTTGCAGGCCTTCACCGGGTTCATGAAGGACAATGCGGGCCACGATGGCATTCCCCATCGGGTCAATACGGTGATCAACGACATGTCCACCGCGCTTTATGCGTTCCAGGCCGTGACCCCGGCGCTTTATATCAAGGGCGACGGCGTGCCGGGGCGCTATCTGGATGTCTCGTTGATGCGGGGCGCGGCCAACCTTAGCGGCATTCGCATGATGACCGCATCCAGGGGCGAGCTGAACCCGAAACCACGCACGGCACCGTCGGGCATATTCCGCTGTGCCGAGGGCTGGCTGCAATTGGTTATTCTTCAGGACAAGGATTTCGCCACCCTGTGTGATCTGCTCGGGCTGGACGATTTGAAGGCGGACGCGGGTTTGCAGGATATCGAGGCGCGCCTGAGCCAGGCCGATATGCTGGTGGCCCGCGTGGGCGAGGTGTTGCTTACCAAGCCGGCCAACCATTGGCGCGACCTGCTGACTAAGGCCGGTTTGCAGAACGAGATGCTGCAGAACTTCCAGCAGTTTCTCGATCATCCGCAAGTGGCCGAGACGGGGCTGTTTTCGCATATCGGTTTGCCGGGACTGGAAAAACCGCTGCCCATTCCCAATCCACCGGGCATTCCGAAAATCCAGGAAGGCACGCCCACCGGCACCTCTCCCGTCACGGGGCAGCATAGTGATGAAGTCATGGGCGAATTGGGCTATGACGCCGCCGCCATCGCCGACCTGCGGCAACGCGACGTCATCACCACCTGGTCGGGATGGGCAGCATCATGAGTTACGAAAGACCTTACGAAGGCGTCAAGGTGGTGGATCTGAGCCAGGGCATCGCCGGGCCCTATTGCGGTATGTTGCTGGCCCAGCATGGCGCCGATGTGGTGAAGGTTGAGCCCTTGCAGGGCGACTGGGCCCGTGTTCTGGGCACGCCCACATCGGACCACACGGAATTCTCCTTTATCGGCTCGCTAGGTAAACGCAGCCTAGCCATCGATTTGAAAAGCCCGGAAGCGCCTGAGATTATTGACGCCCTCGTGGCCGACGCTGATGTCTTTCTGGAGGGTTTTCGTCCCGGCGTAATTGATCGCCTTGGGTTCGGTCGGGAGCGTTTGATGGAGCTGAACCCCGGCTTGATCTATGTTTCCGTCTCCGGCTTCGGTCAGGTCGGTCCAATGCGGGATAAACCCGCAATGGACCCGGTGTTACAGGCCTTTACCGGCTTCATGATGGACAATGTGGGTCACGACGATATTCCCCACCGCTGCACCACCATCATCAATGATATGTCCACCGCGCTGTACGCCTTTCAGGCCGTGGCGCCGGCGTTGCATGCCAAACGGGACACCGCCAGGGGCCGCTTTATCGATGTCTCGCTGATGCGCGGGGCGGCCAATCTCAGCGCCATTCGCATCATGATGGCGTCCCACCGGGAGTTACAGAAATCGGTCGGCGCGCCGCCTTCGGGCATCCATAAAACGTCCGATGGCTGGTTGCAGCTGGTCATTATCAAGGACAGCGATTTTCATCTGCTGTGCGATCTGCTTGGTCTTGAACACCTGAAAAATGATGACAGTCTGTTGGGACTGCCCGCGCGGCTGGAGCGGGGGGATAGCCTGCGGGCGCCATTCAGTGAAATTCTGTTGACCAAGCCGGCCGTCTATTGGCGGGATATGTTCACGGAATCCGGTTTGCAGAATGAAGTGTTGCATGAATTTGGCGAATTCCTCGAACACCCTCAAGTTTCCGCGACGGAAATTTTCAGCTATTTGGAGCTGGCCGGCCTGGACACGCCGCTGCCCATTCCCAACCCGCCCGGAATTCCCAAGATCGAAGCTGATACGCCTACCGGCACCTCGCCCGTGACGGGCCAGCATTGCGACGAAGTGTTGGCCGAACTGGGCTATGACGCGGATGCAATCGGCGATTTTCGGCAAAGGGGCGTAATCAGGACGTGGACGCTGTCGACCTGATCAATCTGACCAGGTGCAGGGCAACTAGGACCGTACAAGCCGCCGGGATCAGGGCGAAGCCATAGATCCACTCCGTCACCTCCGTCAGCGTGGCGACCGAAATGCCGCCCGACAATCCGGCCACGTTGGCCAGCAGTCCGGCCGTTGCGGCACCGAACGCAATGCCGAGCGATTGCATGGTCGGTATGGCGCCGGCGGTGAGACTTTCCTCGCCCTCCCTCGCCGTGCTCATGACCCGATTGGAAACATGGACATGGCATTGTCCGATCCCCAGGCCGGCCAGGAAAATCAGCAGGATTAACGGCAAAAGGGGACCGGTGGCGATGAACATGCCCTGTCCGGCGATGCCAACCAGCAGACACAGCGGCCCGGTCACGATCAACACCCGTTGCATGGGCTGGGAGGCCCCGGCCGCGACAAAGGAGCCCGTGGACCAGCCCAATGACAACACCGCCGAGACGTAGCCCGCCCATATGGGTTCAACCCCATGCAGACGTTGGGCCAAAAGGGGTAGAAAAATACCCAGTGGCGCGAAACTCAGGGACATCAGAAAAAAGATCCAATAGCCCGTGCCCACGGTATGGCGGAACGAGGTTGGCCAGCTTGGCAGCAGCGAATTTTCGGCCACATGATCCAGCCACAACATGCCGGCGACGCCCAGCAGAGCGCCGAGGATCAATATCACACGGACCATGGCCTCCGTGGATTGACCGCTGACGGTGACACACAGGACCGCCGCGCCCAATAAAAACAAACGTGCCCATGGCAGTTGATTGCCCCCCGACATTGGCGTGTGTACCGGCAGGGCGCGCCGGGCCAGAACCCACATGATGACGACGATCGGCAGGATCAACCAATAGACACCGCGCCAGAAGCCCATCTGCGCGAAGGCGCCGGCAAACAGAGGACCGAGCAGGGCGCCGACGCCCCAAATGGCGGACATGAAGGCAAAAACCCGGGGCCGCTGATCATCGTCGAACAATTGCCGGACCATGGTGTAGGCCAGGGCCACCAGCAGCCCGGCGCCCACGCCCTGGGCCGTGCGGCCCATGAGGAAGACTGCCATATGGGGCGCGATGGCGCAGACGATGGAGCCGAGCAGATAAACAATTGACGCCACGCCGAGGGCCCGGCGCAGACCAAGGTTCGCACCCACCATGCCGCCGCTGGCCGCGCCCATGATCGAGGTGATGATGTACAGCGCCGACGGCCATGCGTAAAAAGCCACGCCGTCAATATCTTCGACAACGCTGGGCAGTATTGTGGAGGTAACGAAGACGTCCATGGCGTGCAGCGATACACAGCTCATGATCAGCGCCAGCCGCACCAGGCCGGCGCCATGGGTCAGCTCGTACCAACCTCCGGCATTGGTAGCCCCCGCATTGTCGGCCCCGGCATCCTTTGCATCGTTCCCATCGTTGGCGTCCGCCAAGGCGCCGTTCCCTAGCCGGCTGCCTGGAGGCGACCCAGGCCAGCCCTGGCCGCATCGTATTCCGATTTCAGGCGATTGCAGAGATCTTCCACGGAAAGCACATCATGGATCGCACCCACACCATGGCCGGCCGACCAGATATCTTTCCAGCGTTTCCGGCGTTCCGCCACAGCCCGAATGGCGTCGTCGTCCTGGCGGCGGATTTGGTCCAGTGTGACGCCCGCCCTGATCAGACAAGGTGCCAGGACATTTGACGGCGCGTCCGTCAAGGTGCCGAAGAATATATCGGTCGCCGAGGCTTCGATAATCATCTGTTGATAGCCTTCGACGGCGCCGGATTCTTCCGTATTGATGAACCGTGTACCCATGTAGACCAGGTCGGCGCCCATGACCTGGGCCGCCAGTATGTCCCGCCCGGTGGAGATGGCGCCCGCCAGGATGATCGCCTTGTCTGTCATCTGGCGAACTTCGTTGACCAGCGCGAAGGGATTCAGCGTGCCGCAATGGCCGCCCGCGCCGCCGCATACGGCGATCAGCCCGTCAGCGCCGGCGGCAAGGGCCTTTTCCGCATGGCGGGCGGCGCCGATGTCATGAAAGACGATGCCGCCGTAATCATGCACGGCATCGAACACTTCGCCCGGCGCACCCTTGGAGGTGAGGATAACCGGGACTT
>JABIRL010000264.1 GCA_018667855.1 Rhodospirillaceae bacterium | reverse complement strand
GGCCACCCACGAGATGATGATCAATGGGTGGCCGGGTGGGGGAGAGGGCCGGTGATGCCTCATTGTAAATGACTAGTCGTATTGGTTCTTCATTTCGATGGTGCCGTGGTCTTTCTGATGGAAATAGTTCGCGGCATAAAATTCGTGCATCAGATCCGCATAAAGGCGCGGCTCGTATTTAGGTGGATTGTCACCATCCAGACAGGACGGCACGACCTCGATCATCCGATAAGGATTAGGGCTGTGGAAATAGGCCAGGGAGTAGCGGTCCACCTTTCCATCCACGATCACGCCATGGGGGGTGGAGAGAAAGCGGTCATTGGACATGCGCCGCAGCATATTACCGATATTGACCAAATAGGTCCCCGGGATCAGCGGCGGCGGCAGCCATTCCCCCGACGGCAGGCGGATCGCCAGGCCCGGCACATCCATCCGCCCCAAGATAGTCATGAAGGAATTATCCGTGTGCGGCGCGGTGCCGAAATCATTGCCCGTCATTTCGGTTGGCGGGTAATGCAGCATGCGCAAGGTCGCATTGTTCTCATCCGAGAAATGATCATCGAGATAATCCGCCGGCATGCCCAGGGCAACCGAAAACGGCTGCACCAAACTTTGCCCCAAGGCGTTCACGGCGGCGAAATATTTCATCACGCCTTCGCGGAAGTCCGGCAGATCACCGGGCCAATTATTTTGCCCGCGTAGCGGCTTCTTTTTTATAACGTCCGGGTGATCGGGACCGCGATCATGGGTCACGAAGAAGGATTCGTTCTGGTTCGGCGTGGTTGCCTTATGCACCGTGGAATGAGCCTGCATGGAGGCATTCATAGGCATGTAGCCGATATTATTTTCGTCCAGGGACAACGCCGTCTTGGTCTCAAGCGGCAGGGCATGGAAACGTTTCGATTGGGCGAACGTATCGGCGATCAACCCATCGGGCACGCCGTGGTTCTTGATCAGGAAAAACCCTATACGCTCACAAGCGTCCTTGATATCGGCGGCCAGCGCTTCCAGGGCGCCCGGTTCGCCGTTCAAATGGGGCCCCAGATCGATGATGGGCAATTGCGCCAGGGCGGCGTCCATATCCTGCGCGGCTTCTTCTCGAAACAAATGCATGGTGGAAAACTCCTTGCCTACATGAAACGCCGGTCTTGGGTCACTTACGAGTATAACCCAAAGTTCTTGACGAGTGCCCAGAATTCCCGGCCATCGTTCAGATCAACCGGCTGGCTTCCTCGATCAAATCCTCCGCCGCCTCGCTCAACAGATCCTCCATGCTATCTCCATGCACGGCTTCCTTGCCGATTTCCAACATCAAGGGCACGGCCAGGGGCGAGACCCGTTCCAGGCGCCGGTAGTCAATACGGCCCTGAATCCGACCCAGCATCTGCCCCAGGCGGCCGATATCCAGCAAGCCGGTGGCGGCATCGGCCTGGGTGGCGCGCAACAGAATATGGTCGGGTTCGTACTTGCGCAGCACGTCGTAGATCAGATCGGAGGAAAAGGTCATTTGCCGGCCGGTTTTTTCCTGGCCCGGATGGCGGCGGTCGATCAGGCCGGCGATCAGGGCGACATTGCGAAACGTGCGTTTCATCAGGTTTGACTCTGCCAGCCATTCCTCCAGATCATCGCCCAACATGTCTTCGCCGAACAGCGGATCCACGTCTTCAACCTGGTTCAAACTCCACACGGCCAGGGCATATTCCGAAGCGACGAAACCGAAAGGCCGGTGGCCAGCCCGTTCCATGCGGCGGGTTAACAGCATGCCCAGGGTCTGATGCGCCAGGCGCCCCTCGAACGGATAGCAGACCAGATAGTGTTTTCCGCCGCGAGGGAAACCTTCCACCAACAGGCCCTCGGGCGCCGGCAGGACGGAGCGGCGGCGCTGCATGGACAGCCAGTCCCGCACCGGACCCGGCAATTTCTTCTGCGCCTTTTGATCGGCCAGCAGGTCCCGCACCCGCGCGGCCAGATAGGTGGAGAGGGGAAACTTGCCGCCGTAATAGGACGGCACCTTGGCCTCCCTCCCCGGGGCCCGGCTGACCGTGGCGGAGGTTTCCCGCATGCCCTCAAAGCGCAATATCTCGCCGGCGAAGGCGAATGTATCGCCGACCACCAGTTGATCTATGAACCATTCCTCGATCTGGCCCAGATTACGGCCGCGCAGCAGACGAACATTGATCATCGGCTCTTGCACGATGGTCCCCACGTTCAGTCGGTATTGCCGTGCCACGCGTGGCCCGGTGACATGGTGCCGCCCTTCGGAATCCACGATCAACCGGGCATAACGTTCATATTGGCGCAAGGCATAGCCACCCGTAGCCACATAATCAACGACCCGGTCGAAGGTATCCCGGCTCAAACCTTCATAGGGCACGGCGCGACACACTTCGGCGTACAGCGCCGCAGCCACGAATGGCCCGCCGCAGGCGGTTCCGAGTATGTGCTGCGCCAGGACATCCAGGCCGCCCCGGCGCGGCCCCTCACCATCCAACTCCCCCTCCATTACCGCGGCCGCCGCGGCCTGGCATTCCAGGACTTCAAACCGGTTGGACGGCACCAGAAGGGCATGGCTTGGCTCGTCCAGACGATGATTGGCCCGGCCAATGCGTTGTACCAGGCGGCTCAGCCCCTTGGGTGCGCCGACCTGGATGACCAGATCCACCGCCCCCCAGTCAATGCCCAGATCCAGGGTCGAGGTACAGACCACGGCGCGCAGGGCGCCGCGCACCATGGCCGCCTCGACTTTGCGGCGTTGCTCGGGGGCCAGAGAGCCATGGTGCAGGGCGATCGGCAGGCTGTCCTCGTTCAGACGCCACAGGTGGTTGAAAACCACTTCGGCCTGGGCCCGGGTGTTGACGAAAACCAGGGTGGTCTGCTGCGCCTTGACGGCGTTATAGACATCAGCCATGGCATGCAAGGTCATATGACCAGCCCAGGGCACCCGGGCGGAGGCAGCCAGCACGGCGATCTGGGGCTGCGGGCCGGGACCGCCGTCAATCACCGATACCGGCCCGGCAGGGTCGAGAAATCTAGCCATTTGGGCCGGTGCGGCAACGGTGGCCGACAGCCCGATCTGCCTTGCGGCGGGCGCCATTGCCGCAAGGCGCGCCAGCCCAAGGGCCAGCAGATCGCCGCGTTTGTTGGCGGCCAAGGCATGCAACTCGTCGATCACCACATAACGCAGATGGGAAAAATACCGCCCCGCATCGCGATACGACAACAACAGGGCCAATTGCTCGGGCGTTGTCAGCAGCATGTGCGGTGGATTTTTGCGCTGACGCTGCCGGCGGGATTGCGGGGTATCACCGGTCCGGCTTTCGACCCTGATGGGCACATCCATGTCGGATATGGGCTCCTCCAGATTGCGGCGCACATCCACTGCGAGAGCCTTCAAGGGGGAGAGATATAGCGTGTGCAGTTTGCCGTCGGGGAAAGCCATCTCCCGTTCGCCGATCAGGTCGCACAGGCTGGGCAGGAAGCCCGCTAAAGTCTTGCCGCCGCCCGTAGGCGCGGTCAGCAAGACTGAACGACCGGCCCCGGTCCGTTCCAACACGGCCAGTTGGTGGGGCCTTGGCTGCCAGCCGCGCCGGGCGAACCAGGCCGCCAGGGCCGTGGGTAATGCAATCTTTTGCGGAATACCGTCCATTTCAGGGAATATAACCCGCCGAAATGATCCCGTCCCGGTCTTCGAAACAGCGACACGCTTAACAACTTGTTTACTGAAAGGCGGGTAGCTTGCCCTATTGCGGCAGCGATACGCCAGCGTCACGGATTTCCGGGGCTGGCCCAATGGTTTGGAGTGAGACGGCACCTAAGATGGCTTATGATCTGGAGCATTTGCAAGTCCAGTTAATCGAGGACAACCGCAACATGCGGTCGCTGGTCAAGGCAATGCTGAAAGCGTTGGGCATGAGCGGCGTGCGCGATTACGCCGATGGCCAACAGGCCCTGGACGCGCTGGACGAATTCACCCCGGATCTGATCATCACCGATTGGATGATGTCACCCGTGGATGGCCTGGAATTCACCAAATATATTCGCACCCATAATGACAGCCCGGATATTTTCACGCCGATCATCCTGATGACCGGGCATACCGAACAATGGCGCATCATTGCGGCGCGGGACACCGGGGTTAACGAGTTGTTGGCCAAACCGATTACCGCGCAAACTCTTTACGCCCGTATTCTTGCGGTGATCGAAAAACCACGGCCATTTGTCCGAACGAGAGGCTTTTTTGGCCCCTGCCGGCGCCGGGTCAATTGGAAAGACTATATGGGTCCCGAACGCCGTTTCGTACCCGACCAACCGGACGACAAACTCGACTTTGATCTCGATACAGCCGACAGAGAAGTCGCCGAAGTTGAACGTCTGTTGGAATCCCTTTAGCGGCCATTCGCCACTCGAAGGCACGCCAAACCAGTCGACAGGAGAGCGTCCATGCCCCGAGCACAACCAACCCCGAATAAAGCGCCGCGCGGCAAGCCGGGGGATTTCCAGGAAATTCAGGTGCCCAACAAGTTGCTGGAGAAAGTTGGGCCCGGCTTTGGCGCCAATCCGGCCGCCGTTGAGCGGGCCGATAATATTGTCGAGCAAATGAAGGCAACCTACGAAGCCCGTTTGGAAGACGAACTTGAAGACGTCATCGCTTCATATGAGGCGATGTGCGCCTCGGGCACGTTTGATCTGGACAAACTGCATGACGCAGTGCATGAAATCCGGGGCGAAGCCGGCACCTTCGGCTACAATCTGGTCTCGGATATCGGCAAATTGCTGTGCGAACTGCTATCACCGATCGCCACGGTAAGTGCCAGCGATGAGCAAGCCATCAATGCCCATCTAAAGGCCATGCAGACGGTCGTCGCGCGGCAGGTCAAGGGTGCCGGACCGGAGGTGGCGAAACAGATCATTCAGGGCCTGACCGCCATCGTCGAGAAATCCCGCAACGGCAAATAGCTGTCTGCAGAGACAGAATCCAACGGCCCACCCCGCCATTTCTAGCTGGCTTTTGACAGTGCCGCCACTTCTGCTTCCAATTCGGTAATCCGTTCCTGCAGGGGTCGGACCAGTTCTATAATCTGATCTTCCGTATAACGTTGCGCGATATGCTTGGAGCAATTGATATCCCAGGCATCAACCGTGATGACGAACGCGGCCTCCACTTTGGCCTTGTAATCGGGGTCGCTAATGCGCTGCAGCAACGCGGGATCATCATGCTCCACCCGCGCCCGGCCCCAGATCTTAATGCGCCGCCGGTTCGGATAGTCGATCAGAAACAGCGAAACACGATCGTTCTCGGAAATATTGCCTTGCGAAATATACTGCCGATTGCCATCGAAATCGGCGAAGGCTAGGGTGCCCTCGTCCAGTACCTTGAGAAATCCCTTAGGCCCGCCGCGATGCTGCAGACTGGGCTGGCCGGCGGCGCTGGCGGTCGCCAGGTAGAAAGAATCCCGTTCGGCGATAAATGCCGCCAGATCATCGTTGATCGCCGTACGCCAACTGCCCTTTTCCTCCATGCGGGCATAGCCCTCGCGGGAGCCCTTGGTCGTCTGGACTGCCTTCACCGCCGGAGAGAAAGCAACGTCGGAGCTGTATATCGCGTTCATGCCGCCTCTCCGCCTGCCAAGTGCCCGGTTTTCACATACAGGGTGCAGCCTTCGTCGCTGAAAGGTGCATGGTGGCTGCCGGGCGGCATGCGCAGCCAGGTGCCTTTTGGATAATGTCCATGTTCATCCGCCAGACTGCCGTCCAGCACCAGAATTTCCTCGCCGCCCGGATGCCCGTGCGCCTCATATCGAGTGCCGGGCTGCCAGCGTGACAGACTGACCCGCTCGGTACCGTAAGTATGCAAATCCCGCACCGAGATCCCCTCGGCCGCACCGGCCCGCCAACCGTCGGCCTTGGTGGTATCTATGTGCACATTTTCCTGATCGGCCGCATCCATCTGACACAGTTTTACCAGAATTGTGCAGCCCCCCTCGGTATGGGGGCGGTGGGTTGAGCCGATCGGGTTGCGCACATACATGCCTTGTCCGTAATCGCCGCTCTCATCGGAAAATGTGCCGTCCAGGACCAGATATTCTTCGCCACCGGTATGGGTGTGGGGCGGAAAGAAACTGTCGGGAGCAAACCGCACCACGGTCGTTGCCCGTCCGGATTCCGCCGCCTCCCGGTCCAGCATGCGCCGTTGGACGCCGTTTGCGGGGCTATCGATCCAATCCTGGGTTTCGGTTTCAATGACTACCCGCTGCTGGAAATCCATATTGATACGCATGATGGTGTCTCCGTTCAAATTTGTCTATCTATAGATAGATAGATACCCGAAACGTATCTTCAAGACCCAACCCGTAACTATTCCGTGACCTGTTCGGTAACTTGGCGGTCCGCCATGCGGCGTAGTTCGGCACGCTGGATTTTAGTTCCGTTCGCACTCTGCGTGGTCGGGAATTCGTCCAAGGCGAAAATGCGGACGGGCGCCTTGAAGCGCGCCAAACCCTCAAGACAATGCTGGCGCAAGGTATCCTCGTCAAATTCGGCCCCCGGCCGGGGTATGACAAAGCCAACCGGGCGAACACTGCCGTCGGCGGTCGTGATGCCCACGACCTGACTGTCGACCACGCTGTCATGTTCGATCAGATGGTTTTCAATCTCCGCCGGGCTGGTCAGGAAACCGCCGAGGCGCAGGACATCGCCCATGCGCTGGAGATAAAGAAAGCGGCCATCTTCAGTCAACTGCCCCAAATCACCAGAACGCAGAAAGCCGTCATCGGTGAATTCCTCCGCCGTGGCCTCCGGGTTCAGATAATATTCCTTCATCAGCGAAGGACCCTTTAGTTCCAACTCTCCCGCCTCGCCAGGGCCCAGCAGGGCGCCACTTTCCGGATCACGCACCCGGACTTCGGACAGTTCGCTGATCGGCCGGCCGCCGCCCACAATACGCTCTGCCAGGGGCAGATCGACGGGTTGTATGGCGTACAGGGCCTGAACCTCGCTCATCCCGTACAGGCCGACCATTCTGATGCCGCGGGCCTCGGCCCGGGCCGCCAACTCGGCATAATTGGTGGCAAAGGCGGCGCTGCCCACAAAACGCAGGTTGGGTAAAGGCCGGTCCAGGGGACTGTTGTCCAGGATAGACTGGATCATATCATCCGTGGCGTTGAAGTTGACCACGTTGTGCCGGGCCGACAATTCCACCGTCTGTTGGGGATCGAATGACGCCGTCAGAACGGTGGGTTGGCCCGAGGCCAAACCGGCCATGATCTGGGTAAAGCCGAAAACCCCACAGAGCGGCATCATCTGCAACAAGGCACCGTTGGAGGTGGAGTAACCAAACCCGTCGGCCACCAAACGGGCATGGCGGGCGATGCTGCCCTGGCTATGGAGCACGAACTTCGGCGCTTTGGTGGTACCCGACGTGGTGAAAATATTGCAGCCCGCGTCCGGATCGGCGTGATCATCCTCATAAGGATCACATTGGATCAGTTGGTTGAAGTCCAGACGGCGGCAATGATCCACGGCACCGGGAATATCACTGACCGCCTGTCCTTCGTCATAAAGGATTATGGTCTTCAGGCCGGCCAGGGCGTCGGCGTCCGCATCCGCCAGCAGACCTAAAAAATCGATCTCGCGAAAACCGGGCCACATAACCAATATCTCCGGCCCGGAGCGGCGGATGATGTCGGAAACCTCAACCGAGCGAAACCGGGTGTTGACCGCTACGGCAATGGCACCCAGTCGGCAACAGCCCAGACAAAGCGCCACATACGCCGGGCAGTTGGGCAGCCACAACGCCACCCGGTCACCCGCCCCGACACCAAGATCGGCCAACAGTGTCGCCGCGCGTCGGCCCATGTCATCAATTTCGGCAAAGGTAGTGGGTTCATCGTGATAGATGATGGCCGTGTCATTGCCTTTTTGGGACGCCAGCCCTGAAAGAAGCGCGGTAACGGTATCCATGGAAATTCTACTCCGGGCCACTAGACTTTAATGAATCTTGGTGCGCAACACTAAATCTCGCCTTTGACCTTGCGCATCAAGGTTTTCAGATCCATGGGCACAATCGTGGTTTCGCTGATACGCTGATCGATATCAGCGCCGCTTAGACGCCAGCTGTCACCTTCAATTTCGGCGATGAAAACCTGCATGAACTGGCGGTAGTTGCCCAGGGCGGTCCGGCCATCGGCATGATCGGCCAGGATGGCCAGGGCCAATTGCGAGGGCCCGCTGCCTTCATAGCCCCATTCGAAGCCGCCGGCATGGAAATCACGCAGATCCAGACGGGCGTCCAGGGGCTGGCCATCCACACTGACCGTGACCCGCTCGCCTATCCGCTGGCCTTCATAGATTTTCATCGCGCCATCATAGCGCAGATTGTTCAGCCAGGCATCTCAATCTGGCCTTCCATGTAGAAGGCGCAATGGCCGCTCAGGATGACCCGGTCGCCGTCCAGGCGGCAGCCCACATCGCCGCCTCGGGCCGATATTTGCCGGGCCACCAACGTGTCCTTGTCCAATTGGTTGGCCCAATAGGGCGCCAGGGTGCAATGGGCCGACCCGGTGACGGGGTCTTCATCAATACCGGACATGGGTGCGAAAAATCGCGAGACGAAATCCACCTTGTCGCCTGGCGCCGTAGCAATAACATTGGCGCCAAGAGCGTCGAATTTTGGTGCCAGGGAAGCAATCTGGGCCTCGCTTTCATAGACCAGGAACAAATAAGGCGCGCCATGCATCTCGCGGATTTTCATGCAAGCCTTCGGCGCCTGGCCCATGGCGGTGATCAAGTCCGCGGGCGGCTCGATTTCCTCGCCGGGCGGCAGGCTGGGGAAATCCATGGCCAAGCCATCGCCATCCCGCCGAACCTGCAAAGTGCCCGACCGCGTTTCAAACTGCACTTCCCGTCCCATGAGCATGAGATGATTGAGGATCACATGTCCCGTCGCCAAGGTGGCGTGGCCGCACAAATCGACCTCGATCGCCGGCGTGAACCAGCGCAGCCGGAAACCGCTGCCTTTGGAAACGAAAAACGCCGTTTCAGATAGATTGTTCTCCAGGGCGATGGCCTGCAGGACATCATCGGCCAGCCACTCATCCAAGGGACAAACCGCCGCCGGATTGCCGCCGAATGGCGCTTTGGTAAAGGCGTCAATCTGATAAATTGGAATTTGCACGAGGTAGCCTCCCTTTTCGTTACTAGAGCATTTCCGAATTGGCAATGCTCTGATCTTTAAGAATAGAGCAATTTTACCAATCACTTAGAATCGCTTCGCGATTCACAACTGATCGGAATTGCCTAGTCTAACGCCAGAACGGTTTGGCGCATTCCGCCGCGACATCCGCGCGGCTCAGGCCCAGATCGTCCAGCAAATGATCATCAAGCGCGGCCAATCGACGGCGCTGGCGGGCCCTGTTCCGCCATACGACCACAAGCGCCAGCACCGCATCCATGGGCAGTATGGCGCCCTGTTTCGGATATATTAAACCCCTGTGCTG
>JABIRL010000218.1 GCA_018667855.1 Rhodospirillaceae bacterium | reverse complement strand
CAGCACATGACCGACACCATGGGCGAGACCAATCCGTTCCGCCAGATGGAGGAACTGGGCCGTCAGAACATGGCGATGTTTCAACAGGCCATGGGTATGTTCACGCCCTTTGCCGGCAGCGACGCCAAAACGGACAGCCATGGGCCCGCCAAACCCCAACCCGCGCCGGAACAGCCCGCCGCACAGCCCGCGGCGCAAGCCAATGATGGCGGCAATGAACTGGACCGCCTGCGCCAACAGCTGGCCCAGATGCAACAGCAGCTGGACCGCCTTTCCGACAAGGACGGATAAGTTTTAAGCTGGCCGAAATATCAGGGATAAATTGCCCGCAGGCATATCCAGCTGCCGGCTGAGCTCCAGGCCGTTCGACGCGGCACTTTCGACAACTTGGCCCAGGTCACGCAGGCCCCATGACGGATCCCGCGACCGCAGGGATTGGTCAAACTGGCGATCATTATCCGAGACCGGCTGCCCATCGCGCAGGAACGGGCCATATAGAAACAAAATACCATGGTCCGGCAGCAACCGCCCGGCGGCGGATAATAGCCCCAACCCCGCCGGCCAGGGTGAAATGTGGATCATATTGGCATTGAAGATAGCCACCAGATCATCGGCGATGTCATGGACCGGCCAATCAATGGCAGTGGTGTCGAGCCGCCGGGCCGGTAATACGTTTTCGCACGGCACCTCCCGGCCCCAGGCGTCAATGCCCGCAAGGGCGGCGGGATCGATATCCGAGGGCGCCCAGCGATGTTCGGGGAATTCCGCCGCGAACCAGGCGCCGTGCTGGCCGCTACCGGCGGCAACCTCAAGAATTGTGCCCGCTACCGGCATGACCTGGCGCCACACCTCCAGGATCGGCGCCCTGTTACGTTCAGCGGCCGGGGTATGCCGGCGGTCATCATCGGCCGAATTTTCAAATCCCATGCCGTCGGTCGTCATGTCGCCTTAGGCTCCGTTGTTCATAGTCGGCCGCCATCACAGATCAGGACCTGGCCGGTAATGTAATCCGCCTCCGGCAGGCATAACAGATAGACCGCACCGGCGGCTTCCTCGGCCTGACCGGGGCGCCCGAGAGAGATTTGCTGGTATTTCTGCTTCGCCAAATCGGCGGGAAAGCCGACCTTGAATTGCCGGCCATGCACGTCGATCTCCGCCGGCTGACCTTCGAATTCCTGGGTCAGACGGGTTTCGATAAAGCCGAATGCAACCGCGTTCACATTGACGCCGTAGCGGCCCCATTCCTTGGCCAATGTATGGGTCATCCCGACCACCGCCATCTTGCCGGCGGAATAGGCCACCTGGGTGGCGGAGCCGTACATGCCGGAGACCGAGGATATATTGACCACCTTGCGCTGCACCACTTTGCCTTCCGCCGCTTCCCGTTTGGCGGAACTACGAAAATGCTCACTGGCGGCGCGCAGAATACGGAACGGCGCCGTCGCGTGTACATCCAGCATGGCCTGCCATTGTTCGTCCGTGTTGCGCTGGATGGTGGTGTTCCAGATGTAGCCGGCGTTGTTGACGATAATGTCCAATCCGCCCAGACCATCCAATGCGCCGTCGACAATGCGATCCCCGAAATCCGTCGCCGCCACATCGCCATTGCAGGCGATGGCCCGGCCGCCCTGTTGGCCGATCAACGCCACGGTCTCGGCCGCCGGTTCGTCGTCCAGATCGTTGACCACCACCGCCGCCCCGGCACCGGCCAGTTTCAACGCGATGGCCCGGCCAATGCCCCGGCCCGACCCCGTTACAATTGCGACTTTGCCGTCCAGTACACTCATTCCTTCAGCCTCCCTGTTTCGCCAAGGAGGCTTCCCGGATCGCGGTCAATGTGGTCCGGGTGTTGATAGCCTCCGGATCCGTGCGCAGTTCCAGGACCGCGACCGTGTCAGCCGCCAAAGCCCGGTCCAGGGCGCCGGCGAAGTCCTCGCTGCGTTCAACGATTTCGCCAAAGGCGCCAAAGGATTGCGCATAGGCGGCGAAATCAGGATTTCGCAGCTCCGTCGCCACCTCGCGGCCCGGATAGTCCCGCTCCTGATGCATGCGGATGGTGCCGAACATGCCGTTGTTGATGACCAGATAGATCGGTTTCAAGTCATATTGCAGAGCCGTCGCCAACTCGTTGCTGGCCATCAGGAAGCCGCCGTCACCGACGAAACAGACCGTGGTCCGTTGGGGAAATACCACCGCCGCCGCCAGGGCCGCTGGCACGCCATAGCCCATGGCGCCATTGGTTGGCCCAACCTGGCTGGGATAGGTGGAAAACGGCAAATATCGATGCGCCCAGCCGGAGAAATTACCCGCATCGTTGGCCACCAGAGCATCCTTCGGCAGGCGTTCACGCAGCACGCGCAGAACATCGGCCAGATCAAGGTCACCCAATGTGGGCTGGATTTCCACATAATCCAGATACTCCCGCCGGGCCGCACCGACGCTATCCGCCCAGGCCGCGCTGTCCACCGGCGCCATCGCCCGGGCGGCGGCGGCAAAGGCTTCCATGCCCGCGTTGATGGGCAGGTCCGCCTGATAGACACGGCCCAGTTCCCCGGCATCCGGATGGATATGGACCATGGGTAGTTGCGGTACGGGAATATCCAGCAGGCTATAGCCCTGGGTGGTCTGCTCCCCCAAGCGCGGCCCCACGGCCAGCAGTAAATCGGTCTCTTTCAGCCGGGCGATCAGGGCGGGATTGGAGCCGATGCCTACCTCGCCTACATAGTTTTCATGGTAATTGTCGAACCGGTCCTGATTGCGAAAGGCGCAACTGACCGGCAGATTGTTGGCTTCGGCGAAGGCTGTGATGTCGGCGACTGCCTTTGGCGTCCAGGTACCGCCGCCCAACATCATGACGGGCCGTTTCGCGGCCGCCAGCATCTCCCGCAATTGGGCCATGTCATCTGGGCCCGGATGGGCCTGAACCCCGCGATAGGCCTTGGCATCCCCAACGCCCGAGAGTTCACGCAGCATGTCCTCGGGCAGGGACAGCACGACGGGTCCGGGCCGACCGGATGTGGCCACGTGAAAGGCCTGGCTGACCAATTCGGGAATGCGTCCCGGATCCTGAATTTCCGCCGACCATTTGCTGACCTGGCCGAAGAAACGCCGGAAATCCATCTCCTGAAACGCCTCCCGCTCCATCATCTCGCGACCCACCTGGCCCACGAACAAGACCAGGGGCGAACTATCCTGAAACGCCGTGTGCAGCCCCACAACCGCATGGCAGGCGCCGGGCCCGCGGGTGACGAAGCAGATGCCGGGGCGGCCGGTCAATTTGCCATAGGCCTCCGCCATATTGGCTGCGTTGGCCTCGTGCCGGCAGGTCAACAGGCGGATTTCCGGCGTATCATGCAAGGCATCCAAGGCCGCCAGATAGCTCTCGCCCGGCACGCAAAAGGCCGTATCCACGTTATGAATTTTCAACTGATCGACCAGGATCCGGCCGCCGGTACGCATATTTGAGCTGTTAGGCATGGTTGCTTAGGTCTCGCGATTTAGGGAATCATTTTTCAAGGAAAGCGGATTGTAGACGAGGCGGTAAAGCAAATCGACTACAAGCTCCGCGCCGTGTCCTGAATAGCCTGCCAAGCGGCGGACACATGGTGGGGCTGGGTATAGGTCTGCCCCACCATGAAGCGAATGGCATAGACACCCCGGACGACATTTTGCGTCAGGTAAAGATCACCGGAAGCGTTCAAGCGGCGCAGCAGTTCCTCGTTCAGGCGGTCCAGTTCCGTCTCATCATCAATACCCACGGGATGATAACGGAAATTGAACAGCGCCAATGACAGGGGCGCCAGGATCTCGAAATCCGCTTCTTCCTCCACCCATTGGGCCGCTTCGCCCGCCATTTCGATGTGATCGGCGATGCGCCGGCGGATTTCCCCAACACCATAGCTGCGCAGCACGAACCATAGCTTCAAGGCGCGGAAACGCCGGCCCAGCGGCACCCCCCAATTGCGGTAATCTATTACCTTGTCGCCTTCTTCGGTCTTCAGATATGCCGGCAGGATATCCAGGGTCCGCACCAGATCATCGGCGGAGCGGACAAAATGGGCGCAACAGTCGAAGTTGGTGAACAACCATTTGTGCGGATTGAAGGCGAAGCTGTCGGCGGCGGCGACACCATCAATCATCCAGCGCCATTCCTCCAGTACCAAAGCGCTGCCGGCCCAGGCGGCATCCACGTGCAGATAGATGCCGTGGCGCCGGCAGATATCGCCAATCGAGGCCAGGGGATCGATCGCGCCGACCCCGGTGCTGCCGATGGTCGCGATCACGCAGCACGGCGTCCGGCCGGCCGCGATATCAGCCGTGATCGCCGCCTCCAGGGCCTGGGGCTGCATGGCGAAATTATCGTCGACGGGAATTTTCCGTAGATACTCCCGCCCCAGGCCGGCGACCATGACATCCTTGTCGGCGGAGGAATGCACTTGTTCCGAAACATAGACGCACAGCGGAGCCAGACCGGACAAGCCATCCTCATTGCCGCGCCATTCCGTGGCCCGTTCACGGGCCGTCAGCAGGGCGCAAAGGCAGGCGGAGGAGGCGCTGTCCTGTATGACGCCGTCGAATCCTTCGGGCAGGCCGATCATCTGGCGCAACCAGTCCAGGACCCGTGTCTCCATCTCGGTCGCGGCGGGAGAGGTCTGCCACAGCATGCATTGGGGCGCCACGGTCGCGGTCAACATCTCCGCCAACACGGATGGCGGCGAGGAATTGGCCGGAAAATAGGCGAAGAACGACGGATGCTGCCAATGGGTGATGCCAGGCATGATCTGGGCCTGAAAATCGGCGAAAATCCGCTCCATGGGCTCGCCTTCCTCGGGCGCCGAAGGTGCCAACTGCGCGCTGATCTCGCCCGGTTTCACCTGGGACATCACGGGGTAGTCTTCCACACCCGCCAGATAATCCGCCATCCAGTCGACAAAAGCATGGCCGTGTCGGCGAAATTCCTCACTATCCATGGTTCCTCCAGCTCCGTTTGCGTTTATATTCGTGCCGTCTCAAAAACAATTCGATAGGGCGTGGCGTCATGAGTGAGTTTGTAACCATTTTCCGGGGCAGCGTGAATGCCTGGGAATGCGATATTATGGGCCACTTCAATATCCAGTTTTATGCCGCCAAGGTTTCGGAGGGCATGGGCCATCTGCTGCATGCCATGGGTCTGACAAAGGATGGCGGCATTGCCTTGCGGCGGCAATCCGCCTTTAGCCGCTACCAGGGCGAAATGCACGCCGGCGATATCCTGGAGGTGCGCGCCGCGGTACTGGCGGTCAGCGATCAGGGCGTCGAATTGCTGGCCGAAATCATCAATGCGGCCAATGGCCAGCTGTCGTCCAGTTTTGAAATGCAATGCCTGGCGGTCGACGCGGAAAGCCAGCAGCCCGTGAACTGGCCAAACCAAGTCCGCGAAAAGCTGACCGAAATGATCGCACCCCGGCCCGAACAACAACGCCCGCCCACCGCCGGCGGACCCATTCCGGACAATTCCGGACCGCGCGCCGAGACCTTCGTTTCCTCCCGTGGCACCATCGATGCCTGGGACTGCGAGGGTCTGGGCGAAATATCGTTCCGGAACTATTACGCCATCGCCTCCGATGGCATCGGCCCGACCCGCCACCGCATGGGCATCACCCGCGATCTGGCCGCGACCCGCCATTGGGGCGGGGTTGCCTTGGAATATATGGTGCGCTTCCACGCGCCCATTACCGCCGGAGAAATCTATAGCCTGCGCACGGGGCTCTTGGCGCTGGCCGACAAAACCTTCCGCGTCGGCCATTTTCTCCATAACGATACCAGCGGCGAATTGACCGCCACCTTCGACATTGTCGCCTGCATGTTCGATCTACAGGCCCGCCGCGCCATGGCCCTGCCGGACGAAATTCGCGCCCAGGCGGAACGGATGATTATCGACTGGCCGCCAACTGCTTAACCCAAGAACGCCCTATTCGAACTCCCGTTCTTTCCACCAGGGAAAAAATTCCGGCATGTCGGTGCTGGGTTTCATGGTGTATTGGCCTGGCCGCTTTTCCAGAAACGACTGCACGCCTTCGTAAGCATCAGGCAATTGCCCCATGCTGCGGATGCCCCGGCTGTCGATCTTGTGGGCCTCCATGGGATGATCGGCGCCCAGCATCTTCCACATCATGTGCCGGCACAGGGCGACCGACACGGCGGAGGTGTTGTCGGCGATTTCACGGGCGATGGCGCGGGCCGTGGGCATCAAATCGTCGGGCGCCACCACCTGGCTGACGAGACCGCCTTTCAACGCTTCCTCGGCCGGAAATACCCGGCCGCTCATGACCCATTCCATGGCCTGGCTGATACCCACCAGGCGGGGCAGGAACCAGGAGCTGCACGCCTCCATCACCACACCCCGACGGGTGAAGACGAGGCCAAAGCGTGCTTCCGTCGAGGCGATGCGGATATCCATGGGCAGCTGCATGGTCACGCCGACGCCGGCGGCGGGGCCGTTGACGGCGGCAATCAACGGTTTCTTGGATTCGAACAGGCGCAGACTAACCAGACCGCCGCCATCGCGCCAATCATCGATTGAGCCGGCGCCTTCCCGCTCCTTCATATCGAAAGTGGAGGCGCCCCGGGACAGATCGGCCCCGGCGCAAAAGCCGCGCCCGGCGCCCGTGAAGATCACCGCGCGCACATCATCGTCGGCGTCCGTTCGGTCCACCGCATCGATTATTTCCTCCAGCATCACGGAGGTAAAGGCATTCAGCTTATCGGGCCGGTTCATGGTG
>JABIRL010000206.1 GCA_018667855.1 Rhodospirillaceae bacterium | reverse complement strand
GAGAAAGTTTTTCTGGCCGTTCACGGCGGCGTCTTGCGGACCCTGGTCTGCTACGTCAATGACATGCCCCTGACCGAATATGGCGCTATTCCCATGGCTAATTTAACATTGTTCGAATTGGCCGCCGATGAACTGGTGCGCGGCGCCCACAATATCCGCAATGTCCGCCCCGAGGACATGAGCTGACGATCAGCTGAAGATCAAAGGAGAAAACTGATGGCAAAAGGCTATATGGTCGCCCAAATCGATGTGCATGATGCCGATACCTACGCCAAATATACCGCCCAGACTCCCGGCACGGTGGCCAATTTCGACGGGAAATTCATTGTTCGGGCCGGACAGTGGGAAAGCCTGGAGGGCGATGCGCCGGGACCGCGGGTGGTGGTGATTGAATTTCCCAGTTATGCCCGGGCCAAGGAGTGGTACAATTCGGAAGAATACCAGGCCATCGTCGGCCTGCGTCAAGGCGCATCCACCGGCAGCGCCTTCATCGTTGAGGGGGCTGACTGAAAAGGAGAAATCCTGCCATGAAAGCCATACGGATCCACGAATTCGGCGACGCGGACGTCTTGCAATATGAAGATGTGCCCGATCCGGTCGCCGGCCCCGGCGAGGTGGTGATCAAGGTCGAGGCAATCGGCGTCAACCCGGTGGAAACATATATCCGCGCCGGCATTCACGCCATCAGACCGGACCTGCCCTTTACCCCCGGCAGCGATGCCGCCGGGACGGTGCTATCCATCGGCGACGGTGTCAGCACACATAAACCCGGCGATCGGGTCTATGCCGCCGGATCGGTGGGCGAGAATGCCTGGGTCGACGGTTATGGCGAACGATTGTTGCGCCGGGCGGATCACTTCCTGCCCTTGCCCGACAACGTCGGTTTCGCCCAGGGCGCGGCCATCGGCATACCCTATGGCACCGCCTATCGCGCCTTGATCCAATGTTGCGGGGCCCGTTCGGGGGAAACCATGTTGGTGCATGGGGCCTCGGGCGCGGTGGGTACGGCGGCCCTGCAGATCGCCGCCGGGCTTGGCCTGACCACGATCGGCACCGCCGGCAGTGCACGGGGCCTTGAACTTGTCGCCGAACATGGCGCGGCGCATGTGCTGGACCATACCCAGCCGGGTTATCTGAACGCCGTGGCGGATATTACCGGGGGCGACGGACCCGATATCATTTTGGAGATGCTGGCGAACGTAAATCTGGCCGAGGATATGGCGATCGCGGCTCCTTTCGGCCGGATCGGCATTATCGGTAGCCGGGGCGCGGTGGAGATCAATCCGCGCGAGGCCATGATGAAGGATTTGAGCATCATCGCCATGGCTCTGCCCAATACCCCGGCCGAGGCCATGGCCGAAATCCATGCGGCATTGGGCCGGGGCCTGACGGACGGCAGCCTCAACCCGGTCATCGGTCAGGAACTACCCCTGGCGGAAGCGATCGAGGCGCACCATGCGGTGATGCGGCCGGGCGCATACGGCAAGATTGTCCTGGTGCCCTGATTGATGGCGGGATTTTCCGGGACGAACCTAACCGGCGATCCGGTACCGGCCATTTCGGAAGCGGAGGCAACCGGTGACATCGCGGCGCTTTATACGAATATCCGCTCGACCCTTGGGGTGCCGGTCGTAAATCTCATCTGGCGCCATCTGGCGGTCTTCCCCGGCGGGCTGGACTGGGCCTGGACCGCCCTGAAGCCGCTATATGCGAACGGGGCCATTGTGGCACAGGCATTCGCCTTGCGGGCTGGACTGGATGTCCCGGCGCTGCCGGGTTTGAGCGGTCCCGCCCTGGCCGCGGCCGGCTTGACGGCGGGCGATCTGGCCCGAATTCATATGATCCAAAGCAGCTACGAACGCAGCAACGCCATGAATATGATCGCCCTGGGTGCTTTGCTGGCCCGCCTGGACGGCATCTCCGAACCGCCCGGATCAGCAACGGAAACTGCGTCCGAAGAGGAGCCTGTCGCCGGCGAAATGCCGTTGCTTTTGACCCTGGATGCCATGGACGCGGATGTTCGCGCCCTGGTTCAGGATCTGAACCGCATCGGCGGGCGCGACGAAATCCTGGCCAGTATGTACCGCCATCTGGCTCATTGGCCGCCCTATCTGGCCCTGGTGCATGTCCTGATCGCGCCTATTGCGGCGGATGGCCGTTTGGAACCGATTATAACCGGCGTCATTACCGAAGGCCGCCAACGCGCCGCCCGGGTTGCCAATGGCCTGGCCCAGCCCACGACAGCCCTGCCCGATACCGCCCAATCCGACATCCGCGCCGCGCTGAGCCAGTTCATCAACGAACCCATCGGTAAGATGATCGCCATTGTACCGCTGATCCAACGGGCCCTACCGAGCCCGTCTAAATCCTAAAACGTCGCGGTAGTCGATTGAATCTTGAAGCGAATTTACCTGATGTGCATGGCAACGCAGTCGATGCCACCACCTTTCAACCCTTCGCAGGCATCCATGGCGGCGGTGCGGTTGGGATATTCATTGATAATAATAAGCATCAACCTTTTGCCGCTTTTCAATGGCGCGGACGGGATATAGCGAACGCTGGCATCATTCAATTCCACCGTTGAAAGATTATTCAAGAACTCGGCCCAGGCTACTTCCGCCCCTGCCTTGGTCTTATAGGCGCCGAGTTGGACGCCCCAGAACGGCGCGCCCTGATATTTTGTTAACTGCTTGGGTGCATTTGCCCCTGCCATAGGCTTGGGCTCAGGCTTGGCCGCGACCATGCTGCGATTTTCATTAGCCTGTTTTAAGGCCGCTTCAAGTTCGGCAATTTTTGACGGGATAAATTCAAGGCGCTCGGCCAGTTTGTGAATCCGGTCGGAAAGATGCTCCATGCGCTCGGATAACTTATGGACGCGCTCGTTAATCAGCAAAATTTCCGTGTCGAAAAACAGTTTGGAAACATTTCCGGACTCGCCGGATTTGGCCGCCCTGGCTTGGTCCTCCCGCAGCTGTTTCTTCATCGCGGCGTATTCCCGATCCTCGGCCTTCTCTTCTTCTTTTTCCTTTTCTTCTTCTTTATCTTCTTCCTCATAGGCCTTTTCATCGACCTTTTTCGCCACCTGGACCTTTTCGGTCGGCTTCGCCGTCATCTTGACGACATCCGATGCGGTTTCCGAAACCCGGGCGCAGGAAGACAATAAAATTGCCGTCGCGACAAAAATCGACAGCGCCGCGAAATGACGCAATCCGGTGAATTGATATTGGTGAGGCACGTTATTCAACATCCCGTTTCCCTATGACCGATCAACGAATTCATTGTCGGATCAAGTATGACCCCCATGATAACAAATCGGTTTATACCAATTCCGCCTTTGAAACGCAGCAAATTTAACAATAGTTCAAGCTGTCCAATGAGTTACGCCCAAACTACCCCTTCGGCACAAAGGGATGGGTCGAGGACAGCCCGCCATCCACGGCAAACGCCTGACCATTGACGTAGGAAGCTTCGTCCGATGCCAGGAACAGCGCCATATTGGCGATTTCCTCCGGCTCGCCATTGCGCCGGGTGGGGTTGAGCTGTCCAATCTTGTCCGCGGTACCGCGGGCCCGGGCCCGGTCGAAGGTCGGCTTTGTCATGCCCGTTTCGATCAGACCGGGGCAGATGGCATTGATCCTGATGCCGGAGCCGAACAATTCGTTGGCCATGGTCTGTACCAATGACACCACGCCGGCCTTGGAGGCGGCATAGGGCGGCCCGCCCGCATTGGCCCGCAACGCCGCGACAGAGGCCGTGCAGATGATGGAACCCTTGCCCGCCGCCGCCATGATGGGTGCGGCATGTTTGACGCACAGAAACGGCCCGATCAGATTGATCCGCAGAATATCCTGCCAAAAATCCACCGTTTGTTCGGCCAAGGGCACCCGTCCGCCGGATACGCCCGCGTTGGCGTAAATGACATCGACGCCGCCGTAAGTTTCCACGCAGGTATCGATAAAACCGGCAACGTTTGCCTCATCGCCCGCATCCGCAGAAACCGCCATCGCAGTGCCGCCGGCGTCCGCGATCATGGCCACGGTTTCCGCCAGCCCCTCCTCGGCCATATCCACGGCAACGACGGAGGCGCCTTCCCGGGCAAAAATCCGCGCACTGGCCCGCCCAATACCGCTGGCGGCACCTGTCACAATGGCTCGTTTACCAGCTAATCTACTCATGTCGAAATCCTTCCCATTGGTCTTACAGCTCACGCTCTTCATGGCTTGTCTATATGGTTCTTATCTTTATAAAGCGCATCCATGGCCCCACCCATTCTTATCTTGCGCGAAATTGATCTGACCTTCGGCGGCACGCCCCTGTTGCAGGGCGCGGAGATGTCGGTTTCCGCCGGCGACCGGCTATGCCTAGTGGGGCGCAATGGTTCAGGCAAATCAACGTTGATGAAAATTGCCGCCGGCCAGATCGAAGCGGACAGCGGCGAAATATTTCTCCAACCCGGCGTCACCGTGCGCTATCTGCCCCAGGAGCCGGATCTGTCCGGCCATGCCGACGTCCTATCCTATGTACAGGCCGGCCTGGCGCCGGGCGACGACCCGCACAGGGCCGCCTATCTGCTGGAACAATTGGGCCTGCGGGGCGATGAAAAACCGGAGCAGCTATCGGTCGGGGAGAGCCGGCGCGCAGCCCTGGCCCGAGTATTGGCGCCGGAACCGGATATCCTGCTGCTGGATGAACCCACCAACCATCTGGATCTGCCGGCCATTGAATGGCTGGAAGACGAGCTGAAAAACCTGCGTTCGGCCCTGGTCATGGTCAGCCATGACCGCCGGTTCCTCTCAAACCTGTCACGCATGACGGTGTGGCTGAACCATGGCGAAACACAGACGCTCAATCGCGGTTTTGCTGAATTCGAGGCCTGGCGCGATGATATTCTGCAACAGCAGGAAGATGAACAACACAAGCTGGACCGCAAGATCGTGCGCGAGGAGCATTGGCTTACCTATGGCGTGACGGCCCGGCGCAAGCGCAACCAACGCCGCCTGGCCGATTTGCACGCCCTGCGCCAACAACGCCGTGAACGGGTTCGCGCCACCGGCAATGTGAAGCTGGAAGTGACCGAAAGCGGCCTGTCGGGCAAGTTGGTGGCGGAGGCCAAGGCTATATCAAAGGCCTATGACGGCACGGCCATCGTCAAGGAATTCTCCACCCGCATTCAGCGCGGCGACCGTATCGGCATTGTCGGACCCAATGGCGCCGGCAAGACCACATTGCTGAACATGCTGACCGGCGTGCTGGAGCCCGACACGGGGGCGATCCGCCTGGGCGCCAATCTGGCCGTCGCCAGCCTCGACCAGCGCCGCGAAAGCCTGGACGACAACGCCACTCTGTCCGAGGCCCTGACAGGGGGCAGCGGAGACCGGGTCAGTGTCGCCGGCCAGAACAAACATGTGATCAGCTACATGAAGGATTTTCTGTTCCAGCCGGAGCAGATCGGCACGGTTGTATCCGCTCTGTCCGGCGGGGAAAGAGGCCGTGTCATGCTGGCCCGCGCGTTGGCCCGCCCCTCGAACCTTTTGGTCTTAGACGAGCCGACCAACGATCTGGATCTGGAGACCTTGGATCTATTGCAGGAAATG
>JABIRL010000118.1 GCA_018667855.1 Rhodospirillaceae bacterium | reverse complement strand
GGGGTTTTCCTGGTCCCAGACCAGGCCGCCCGTCTCGCCGTAGATGCGGATGCGCAGGGCGTTTTCATTGCCCGGCGCGACCTGACTTGACCACAACATGCCGCGCGCGCCGTTGGCGAAACGCAGCATCATATGGGCGTTGTCGTCCAGGGCCCGGCCATCAACAAAGGTGTGCAGATCGGCGGCAATTTCTTCCAGGTCAAGCCCGGTGATGAAACGCGCCAGATTATAGGCATGGGTACCGATATCACCGACGCAGCCCGCCGGTCCGCTGCGGGCGGGATCGGTGCGCCATTCGGCCTGCTTGACGCCGTTGTCTTCTTCCTTGGTGGAGAGCCAGTCCTGGGGATATTCCGCCTGGACTACACGGATCCGGCCCAATTCGCCGGCCGCGACCATTTCGCGGGCATGACGAACCAGGGGATAGCCGGTGTAATTGTGCGTTAGGCCGAATATCAAACCGCTGCCTTCAACCGCCGTCTGCAAGGCCTCCGCCTCGGCAAGTGTCGTGGTCAGCGGCTTGTCACAGATGACGTGAATGCCCGCATCCAGGAATGCCTTGGCCGGCCCGAAATGAGCATGGTTCGGGGTGACGATGGCGACCGCGTCGATACCGTCGTCGCGGGCCGCTTCCGCCGCCGCCATTTCTTCGTAGGTGCCGTAAGCACGGTCCTCCGCCAACAGCAAGTCGGCACCGGAAGCCTTGGCCTTGTCGGGGCTGGATGACAATGCACCAGCGACCAGATCATACTGATCATCTATACGGGCGGCGATACGGTGTACGCCGCCTATGAAGGCATCGCGGCCACCGCCGACCATGCCTAGGCGCAAACGCCGTGCCAGTTTTTCCATTGTCGACATCCCGGCCCCTCCTATCCGATGCCCAGCATTCGGCGGTTGGCGGCTTCGTCGCTGCCGCCGTCCGCGAAGTCATCGAACGCCTTGTCCGTGACCCTGATGATGTGATCGGCGATGAAGGGCGCGCCTTCGGCGGCGCCGTCCTCCGGGTGCTTCAGGCAGCATTCCCATTCCAAGACCGCCCAGCCTTCGAAATCGTGGGCCGCGAGTTTTGAGAAGATGCCGGAGAAATCGACCTGGCCATCGCCAAGGGAGCGGAAGCGGCCGGCCCGGTCAGTCCAGGACTGAAAGCCGGAATAAACGCCTTGCCGGCCGGTCGGATTGAACTCCGCATCCTTGACGTGAAACATCTTGATGCGTTCATGATAGATGTCGATGAATGCGAGGTAGTCGAGTTGCTGCAGCACGAAGTGGCTGGGATCGTAGAGGATGTTGCAGCGGGGATGGTTATCAACGCGCTCCAGGAACATCTCGAACGTGACGCCGTCGTGCAGGTCCTCGCCGGGATGAATTTCGTAGCAGACATTGACGCCCGCCTCGCCAAAAGCGTCCAGGATCGGCGTCCAGCGTTTGGCCAATTCGTCAAAGGCCGTCTCCACCAGGCCGGCGGGGCGCTGGGGCCAGGGATAAAGAAAAGGCCAGGCCAGGGCGCCAGAGAATGTGGCGTGATCGGTCAAACCAAGGTGGGAAGAAGCCTTGGCCGCCTTCATCATCTGGTCCACTGCCCAGGCCTGGCGCGCGGCAGGGTTGCCCTGAACTTCGGGCGCCGCGAAACCATCGAAAGCCTCGTCATATGCGGGATGCACGGCCACTAACTGGCCCTGCAAATGGGTTGAAAGCTCGGTCACTGTCAGGCCGTGCTTGTCCAATGTGGCCTGAATATCCTCGCAATAGGCCTTGCTTTCGGCCGCTTGGGCCAGATCGATCAGCCGGGCGTCCCAGGACGGGATTTGCACACCCTTGTAGCCGAGGCCCGCGGCCCAGGCGCAAATGCTGTCCAAGCTGTTGAACGGCGCCTCGTCACCCGCGAACTGCGCAAAAAATATGGCCGGTCCCTTGATCGTCTGCATCTTTACCTCTCCGCGTTTGCGACCTGTTTCTCGCCTGAAGTCGGATTTCGTTGCTTCCCGGCTTCAGAGAGTTTGTTTTGTTATTGAATTAAATTAAATCTATTTCCGGCAAATATGTCAAACAATAAATATGATTTAATTGTATAATTATCGGATTTAAATTATTTTTTATTGAGATTTTTGGCAGTTTTATAATGAAATTCACGATTATTTTACTATAATAAAAATATTACTTAATTTTCCCGATTGCTATTTAATTCGATTAATGAATAAAATGAACGCAGAATCAAACAGCCAATGACAAGAGAATTCCGGTGGAAAAACCACTTTCTGGCAGATTTCGGGTGCTCGACAGCATCCGGCGCGGCGGCCCCATTAGCCGGGTCGAGATCGCGGATGCCTGCGGTCTTAGCCGCTCGGCGGTCACCGGCGTGGTCCAGGCGCTGCAAAACGAAGGTTGGATCGCGGAATTGCCGGAGTCCGGAAACAACGGCACAAACGGCACGAACGGCGATTCCCATCGTGGCCGGCCGCGGGTCAATCTGGATATGAACCCGGCTGCCGCTCATGTCCTGGGCGTAAAGCTGTCGCTGCATCGCATGAGCGTCGCCGTCACGGATTTTCGCGGTGATGTTTTGCACACCACCACCCTGCCCTTCAACGGCAGCCAGCATCCCGATATCGCCGCCGACATGATCGAGGTCGGCGTTCGACGCTGTTTGATCGAGGCGAAGATCGATAAATCAAGGGTGCTGGGCCTGTGCGTGGCCATACCCGGCTATATCAATAATCTTGAAGGGATGTGCTATTGGAGCCCGATATTCGACCGGGACGATGTCGCCTTCGGGCCTTTGTTGGCGGAGCGGTTTCCCTTCCCCACCTCGATCGAGAACGACGCCAATATGGTCACCCTGGCCGAACATTGGTTCGGCGAAGGCCGTAATCTATCGAATTTCGCCGTTGTGACCGTGGAGCACGGTATCGGCATGGGCCTGGTCACCCATGATCGTTTGTATCGCGGCCATAATGGTATCGGCCCGGAATTCGGCCATGCCAAAATAGAATTTTCGGGCCGGGCCTGCCGCTGCGGGCAACTGGGCTGCGTCGAGGCCTATGCCTCGGACTACGCCATCCTGCGCCAGGTATTGCCGCACTTCTCACTGGACAGCTATAGCCAGGACCCCAAGGCTTATCATGTTGAGATCGAACGCATCACGGCCGAAGCCAAAGCGGGAGATCAATCCCTGGCCGGCGAATTCGCCAAAGCCGGGCGCATCCTGGGCCGGGCCATCGGCAATCTGATTGCCACCCTGAACCCACCGAAGGTGATCGTCACCGGCGAAGGTCTGCGGGCCGGCGACATGCTGTTCGAACCCCTGGTGGCGGAGGCGCGCAAGCTGCAACTGGCCGGCAACCGCTTCGAGACCGACATCGTGGCCCACCTTTGGGGCGATGATGTCTGGGCCCGCGGCGCCGCCGCCCTGGTCCTGCAACAGGCCTACATGGATCCCGGCGCGCCGATCGTGGAGCAAGCCGGCAATCAAGCCATAGTTTAACCCCTAGTCGTCAAATCCCAGGTAGTTGACGATATCATCGTTCGGCGTCCGCCTTGATTTGACATCGTTGGCGGCAAATTCATGATTGGGATAGCCCATGGCGATGCAGGTCATGATGGTCTGCCATTCGGGGATTTGGGCATGCTCCCGCACGACGTCCGATTGCATGATGCCCTGGCCGTTGATCACCGTGCCAAGACCCCGGGTCCAGGCCGCCAGCACAAGGCCATAAACCACCGCGCCCAGGTCAAAATGGCTGATCGTGGCTGGTTCCAGGCTCTTGTCATAGGTCATGACAATGGAGACCGGCGCATCGAATTGGCGGAAACCGCGCATCACCCAATCCTGGCGCCGCTCCTTGTCGTCGCGTTCGATGCCCATGGCCTCGAACAATTGCACGGCCACCTCAATCTGCCGCTGGCGGTGGATGCCTTCATATCCACCACGCACGGGGATCTCGCGCTGCACCTCCGCGCCCGCCAGCATGCGTTGGGTATTGCCCTCGCGAATGCGCTCCAATGGCTCGCCGGTAAGGACATGAAAAAACCACGGCTGCGTATTCATGGACGACGGCGCGCCCTTGGCAATCTCGATGACTTCCTCAATGACCTCTCTCGGCACCGGATCCTTCTTGTAACCACGAATGCTTCTACGTTCTCGCACTAGGGTTTCGAAATCCATGACACCTACCTCATTACTAAATCACGCCAACATTCTTAGCGGCTGCTAATCTAGCGACGGATGGCATCGGCGCAAGGATAATCGGCAACAGGTTATTCGCCACCGCTACCGCCAAGGCTGAAGTTTCCACAACGCGGCGGCCCCCAAGATAATCGCCATGAAAACCACGAAAGCGATCCGTCGGCCGGAAAACCAGGACCGGACACCCGCCGGATCCCGTACGACGGAGGTATCCAGCAAGATGCGATAAGCGGTGGTCGGATCAGACGTATTTTCGCCGCCCTGCGGGCCCAAATCCTCGAACGCTACGTGGTCCAGTCGACGGTGCGCCTGATCAAAGATACCCTTAGATATCACCAAGCCACCCGGCTCCGCCAACTTTTGCATTTGCGATGTGATATCCACCCCTGCGCCATGCGCCTGGTCGCCCTCGACAATAATATCGCCCAGGTTGACGCCGATCCGAAAGCGTAGACGCTGGTTTTCCGGCCATTGACTCTGGTGCACGGGCAAAGTGCGCTGTACATCAATCGTGAAGTTCACCGCCGCCACGGCCGAGGTGAAGGTCATGAGAAAGGCGCCACCCTGATCCCCGATCAGGCGTCCACGATACTGCTTTAACAATGGCTTGAAGATTTCGTCGGCCAGTTCCTTGAAACGATCACCGGTGCCGGCTTCATCAGCCAGTATCGATTGCGCAAAACCAGCTGCATCGGCGATTACAATGGCGGCGCGTTGGCGTACGGGCGATGTCATGGCCAAATTGTAATCCGACCACGCCATGCGCGGCAATCATTACCAAACACGGCAATGTGACCATGCCAACATATGTCGCGGCGCCTGATCATGGTATTGACCGCCCCGATTTTGACCGGCCCGAATGGAGCCTTTGCGTCGTGGAACTAATTCTTGCCTACCTCGCGGGAATGCTGACCCTGGTGAACCCGTGCGTCCTGCCGGTTCTACCGATTGTATTAGCAACGTCGTTGCAGTCAGACCGCCGGGGACCGTTGGCGCTGGCCGGGGGAATGAGCCTCTCTTTCGTACTGGTCGGCCTGTTTGTCATTGTGCTGGGCGCCTCCATCGGGGTCGACCAACGCATGATGACCACTTTGGGCGCCTGGCTGATGATCGGTTTCGGTCTGGTCATGTTGGTACCGCGCCTGAACGAAGGTTTTGCCGCCGCCACCGCCGGCCTGGCCGGTAGTGCGGACGCCGGCATGCGCGGCATGGACAGTACCGGTCTGCGCGGTCAATTCCTGGGCGGGTGCCTGTTGGGCGCGGTCTGGTCGCCATGCGTCGGGCCGACCCTGGGCGGCGCCATATCGCTCGCCTCCCAAGGTGCGAATATTATTTGGGCCGGGGCGATCATGACCGCTTTCGCCTTTGGCGTCTCGTCCATCATCCTCGCCCTGGCATTCGGTACGCGGGAAGTTATTCTGAAACGGCAAGCCGCCATGCGCGCCCTGGCTGGCCGGGCGAAGCCTATACTGGGGATCACGTTTTTGTTGGTGGGCACGGGCCTGTTGTTCGGGGTAGATCATGTATTGGAAGGTTGGGCGCTGGACCTGCTTCCCGAATGGTTGCAGGATTTTTCGGTGTCTATCTGAATCAAATTAAGTCTGAATCAAAATAAGGTGGTGACATGTTTCGCAGGCTTTTTCTTCAATTAATGGTCGGCCTGGCCCTGTTGGCACCCCTATCCGTGCAAGCGGCCGGGGGTAAGGTGGCGTATTCACCGGAAGCCGTCAGCGCTGCGCTGGCACAGGGGCGTGCCGTGCTATTGGAATTCAGTGCTGAATGGTGATCCACCTGTCGACGCCAGGTCCGTGTGATCAAGGCACTTCGCACCGCCAACAACGCCTATGACGAAAAGATTACCTTCGTCTATGTGGATTGGGATCTCCATCGCCGAGCGCCGATCAGCAAACAATTGAAAATCTGGCGCCAATCCTCTTTGGTACTGCTGAAAGGTGATAGCGAACTGGGCCGCCTGGTCGCGCAGACGAGCACGGCCTCAATCCAAGGCCTGCTCGACAAGGCGCTCTAACAGGTGCGCTCCAAACGGGTTTCGTCAGATCGGCTTTGTTAATTTGTCGCCGAACTGCTGGCCGTATCCGTTCCGGAAGAAATGTTGTTGCCATCCGATGCCGCGGCACTTACTGCAATCGCGACCGCCGCCGCGACCGCCACGGCGCCGGCGATGGCCCCGGCCGACAGACCACCAAAACCACCGGTGCTCGCCTGCGAGCCGCCCGTAGCAGCACCTGGTTCCGGACCCAACGATGCCTGCATGGACTGCACCTGCGGTGGTGCGGGTGGTGATGGAGACGGCGGGGTAGGCGGAGCACCCTGGGAAACTGTACTGGTGAAGCCGGAGTTTACAGTGGTCGTCGCGCCGGATGCGGTAACGGTCGCGGCACCTTCGACCACGGTTACCGACGTCAATCCATTGGCCGCCACGGTCACCACGAGGGTGGTGCCCCTGATGCCGATCAAGGCGGTCGGTGTGCGAATGGAATAGACCCTTTTTGGCAAATTGCCAGACACGAAGCGCATCACGCCCTTGCTCATGGACAGGGCGACCTGCGATTTGTTGGCATCCGGGTCAAATACGAATTTATCCAATGTCACGGCTGAATTTGCCCCAACGGAGAGCATCGTATTGTCCCGAAATATGAAACGGGCTGCGCTGTCGGCGCCGGTGTTCACCACTTCATTGCTAAAAACCGCATCCTTGACCACCAGGTTTCGGCTGTTGGACTGCAATACCCCCTGCACGCTGGAGACGATCTTGTTGGCATTGCCCACCGCGATCTGAGCCTGCACCAGAACCGGATGCAGGGCCAATGTCGCTATGGCCGCGAACACTGTTGCTTTGCGAACTAACTGCTTCATTTTTGCCTCCTCAAAAGGATCAAAAAAACTGACAGGACAGACGCAACTCAAATATCCGAAAATTGTAATAAAATTGCTAAGAATATTCAAATGCAGATACCATGAATTTTGACTTCATGGTGACGGCTGTCTCCATCGCCAAAAATATTGTCTAATGAGATCATCCGCTTAACCCTTCGGACGGAGCAACATAAATGCCCACCACCATGACCGAACATGTGGTCAAAACCGACCGTCACACCACATTCTATTTGGCAGCCGGGCCCGAAGACGGCCCCTTGTTGATTTTCGTGCATGGCTGGCCGGAGCTGTCCATCAGCTGGCGACATCAATTGCCGGCCTTCGCCGCCCTGGGATTTCGTTGCGTGGCACCAGACATGCGCGGCTATGGCCGCTCGTCCGTACCGGGCCGCCACGAAGACTACGCCCAGGCTGAAATCGTCACCGACATGATCGCCCTGCTGGACGCTCTGGGCCGGGATCAGGCTGTCTGGATCGGCCATGACTGGGGCAGCCCCGTGGTCTGGAACATTGCCTCCCACCATCCCGAACGCACCCGGGCCGTTGCCAGCCTCTGCATACCTTACGGTGTCCTGGATAATGGTCTGGAGGCCTTGATCGCCCTGGTTGACCGGAGCGTCTATCCAGAAGAGGAATTTCCGGCCGGGCAATGGGAATATATGCGTTTCTATGAAGAGAATTTCGCCCAGGCCACCGCCGGATTTGAAAGCAACCCTTATAATAGCGCCAAGGTCATATTTCGCCGGGGTGACCCGGACGGCCGGGGCAAGCCGTCACGGACTGCCTTTGTCCGCAAACATGGCGGTTGGTTCGGGCCCGACAATACGGCGCCCGACATCCCCCGGGACGAAAATGTCGTATCGGAAGCCGACCTGTCGATCTACGCCGCATCGTTGCAACGAAACGGATTTTTCGGCGCGGATTCCTTTTATATGAACCACGAAGCCAACGGCGACTATGCCAGGACCGCCAAGAACGGCGGCGTCCTGTCCATGCCGGTTCTGTTCATCGCCGCGCGGTATGACTACACATGCGAGTGCATCGATTCGGATCTGGCCAAGCCCCAGATCGCACTGTGCGAAAACCTGACCACACGGACCATCGACAGTGGCCATTGGATGGCCCAGGAAAAACCGGTCGAGCTGAACGCCGCGCTAAGCCATTGGCTGGCCACCGAAGTGCCGGATATTTGGCCTATTCCCTAGACCATTTTCGGATTTGAACTACCCGCCCGCTCCCCCCGCCCGCTCCCCCTGAGCGAACGGAGACATAGGTAACAGTTTAGCCCACTGACATGGGCAACAGATTTTGCCTTGCCAGGCGTTGTCGGGCAAGGGTT
>JABIRL010000215.1 GCA_018667855.1 Rhodospirillaceae bacterium | reverse complement strand
TGGAGGAAACACTACAACACGAAGAGACCGCACAGTGCTTTGGGCTACCGCCCACCAGCTCCGGAAACCATCGTTCCGATGGCAACCAGGCCGGTCATGCACTAACATTCAAACCGGACCACTCAATGGGGGCCGACCACCCTTGAGTTGGTGTTGCTTAACTCAAACAATACGCTTGAGATTAACATTTATCATATATTCACGTCAAATTTATGGTTAACAAATCGTTAACATCAAGTGAAATGCGAACAATATCTATGTATAGCCCATATATATATATCGAACTCTACAGACCTTTCATTTGCTAGTTCTGGAGCGAGTTTTATAAATTTTCTTGCCAAATGATCTGATGGTCGCTTTAGAGAATATAACGACCTACGCTAAAGTGCATCCGACAGCGGCGTCCGGCCGCTGCCCCGCGCCAGGGGTTTTTGCTGGCTTTCGTGGGGGGCCCAGCCGGTCAGGGTGATGATTTGAAAGGTTGCTGGGATGCGGCCGTCGTCATCGCCATGTTCGCGGTGGTAGTTGTGGGCCGCGGCATCGATCACGGCGCGGGGGGTGAAATGCCGGGTCCGTTCGGCGACCGCGTTGCTTTCACCCAAGCCGCGCAATTCAGCCATCATGGCGAAGGGGTCGGTGTAGGACAAAACGATCCGGTCCGTATCGACCACGGGCAGAGCAAAACCCGCGCGCTGCATCAGGGCGCCGGCATCATGGGCATCGACAAAGGGGGAAATTCGTGGCGAGGCACCGCCCAGCACCGACACTTCCGCCGCCAACATGGCCTGGCGCAATTCGTCCAAGGTGCCGCCGCCCGGTAGGGCCGCCAGGAACAGACCGTCAGGCTTCAGGGCGCGGCGGATCTGACTGAAACAGCCGGGCAGGTCGTTCACCCAATGAAGGGATAGGACGGAGAGGATCAGATCGAACCGACCATCGGCAAATGGTAGTGCTTCCTCATCCGCCACCAGGCGGGGGCCGGTCGCCCGCGCCAGCATGGCCGGTGACAAATCGCATTGCACCAAACGCTCTATGCCGCCGCGCCCGGCCAGAACTTCCGCAACTTGACCGCCATGGCAGCCCAGGTCCAAGGCCAAGGGAAAACTGCGTTTGATATCCAACAGACAATCGCCCATGCGGTCCGCCACCTCCCGCAACAGAAAATCATATTCGGCCAGGCGGCCTGCCGCCCGGTCCCGGTGGCGGCGCACCGATCTACGGTCAAATATCGTGGGCGGACCCTGCACCATGGCCCGGGCGCTCAGACCGCCGCCGCGCCGCCGTCCACGGGCAGGATGACACCGGTGATCCAGCGCGCCTCGTCCGAGACCAGAAATAATGCCGCGCGGGCCACCTCGATCGGCTCGCCATATCCCAGCGGCGTGGCGCGCGCCAACGGATTTGCGGCGACATCGCCCATCATGGCGCGCACCCGCTCGCTGGCCACCACGCCAGGGGCGACGGCATTGACGCGGATTTTATGTTCCGCCAGTTCCTGAGCCAGGGCTTTGGTCAGGGTCAGGACGCCACCCTTGGCCGCCGTATAGGCGTCGGCGCCCTGGGTCGCCTTCATGGCCCGGATCGAAGTAGTGTTCAAAATGGCCCCGCCGCCCCGTTCGATCAGATGGGGAATGGCGAAGCGGCAGGTCAGAAAACTACCGTACAGATCCACGCCCATGGTGCGCCAGAATTCCTGTAACGGAATTTCACTGACCTTGCCATCATCCGGCGTCGCGCCGCCGGCGTTGTTGTAGACAATATCCAGGCCGCCAAAGGCCGCGATGCATTGCGCAACGGCACCCTCGACCGCATCGGGCTCAGCAACATCCGTGGTGACGAACACGGCGCGGCCGCCCTGGGCCTCGATCTCGGCGACCACATCAGAACCGGCCTCGACATTCACGTCCGCAACCAAAACGGCCGCGCCTTCCTCCGCGAACAGCAGCGCCGACGCCCGGCCAATGCCCGACCCCGCCCCGGTGATCAACGCGACCTTATCCTCCAGACGTGCCATAATATTGCCTTTCCTCTGAACCAGGACACTTGCCGCACAACGTTGGGAGCATTACAGGGCGATGGTGGAAATGCCAATGGCCAATGTGGGGCGCCGGCTGGGTCGTCAGCTTGGCCGCCGCATGGGGCATGGGGGACGGGTGTTTCTGGATGCCCTGTTGCCGCCCCAATGCCTGTGCTGCGGCGCCATGGTGGACCGGCAGGGTAACCTTTGCGCACCGTGCTGGACGGATATGCGGTTTCTCGAGTCGCCCTGCTGCCGGGCCTGCGGCTTCCCCTTTCCCCATGATGAAGGCGAGGACGTGCTGTGCGCCGCCTGTAGCCGCCGCCTGCCGGATTTTGACCGGGCCCGGGCTGTGCTGGCCTATGATGAGCAAAGCCGGTCCCTGATGTTGCGTCTGAAACATGCCGACCGCCTTGATGGCGTTCCTGCCTTTGGCCAATGGCTGGCCCGGGCCGGAGCCGAGTTTTGGCACCGGGCCGATCTGATCATCCCCGTGCCGTTGCACCGCTGGCGCCTGATTAAGCGCCGCTACAATCAGGCCGCCTTGTTATGCCAGGCCTTGTCCCGGCAAACCGGCGTGGAAACGCGGCTGCAGTTATTGCAGCGAAGCCGGGCGACAGTCAGCCAGGGGGGCCTTAGCCGAATTGGGCGTGACCGCAATGTTCGCGGCGCCTTTGCCGTACGAAGCTCGGATAGGGCTCGACTTCAGGGCTCTCACGTGGTTTTGATTGACGATGTCTTCACCACCGGAGCTACTGTGTCGGCCTGCGCCAGGATATTGAAACGCAATGGCGCAAGTTCGGTTGATGTGCTGACCCTGGCCCGGGTGCTGTGACAGGAAACAATAGGAACCAGAATGCCTGATGTGACCATTTATACGACCGGGTTTTGCCCGTTCTGCTATCACGCCAAAAAGCTGCTGGACAGCAAGGGCGTGCGCTATGACGAGATTGATGTGAACAAGACGCCTGGCGCGCGCCAGGAAATGATGCAGCGCGCCCAGGGCGGGCATACGGTGCCGCAGATTTTCATCGGGGACCGCCATGTGGGCGGTTGCGACGAGCTTTATGCCCTGGAACAGCAGGCACAATTGGATCCACTGTTAAGTTCAAACCCGGATTGATTAGGACAAAGTCATGACCAGCTTCCAAGCCGCCTGTGTACAGATCAACGCCAGCAACGATCTGGATCAAAATATCGCTTCCCTGGGCCGCATGATCCGCGAGGCGCGGGCAGCGGGCGCCGATTTCATCACCACGCCCGAATGCGCCGCGATGATCGAGGTGGGCCGCGATAACATTCGCGGCAAGGCATTTGTCGAGGCTGAGCATCCCGCCCTGGCCGCGTTCCGGGAATGGGCGGTGGAAACAGGGGCCTGGCTATTGGCGGGCTCCCTTTCCGTGCTGCTGGAGGGTGAGGAGCGGCTGGCAAACCGGCAATATCTGATCGATCCAACGGGTGCGATCGCCGCGCGATATGACAAAATTCATATGTTCGATGTGGATCTGCCCAATGGCAAGCGTCTGCGCGAATCCAATAACTACCGCCCCGGCGCCGATGCGGTGGTCACCCCCCTGCCCTGGTGCCAGTTGGGGCTGAGTATTTGTTACGACCTGCGCTTCCCGCATCTGTACCGTGACCTGGCCAAGGCCGGGGCCGATGTTTTGGTCATTCCGTCCGCTTTCATGCAGGTTACGGGAGAGGCCCATTGGCACGTGCTGATGCGCGCCCGGGCAATCGAAACCGGCTGTTTTGTCATCGCGGCGGCGCAATGCGGCGAACATGTCGCCGGCCGCCTAAGCTACGGCCATTCCGTGATCATTGCCCCGTGGGGCGAAGTCTTGACGGACGGCGGCACGGACGAGGGCATCAGCCTGGCCGAGATCGACCTTACCGCCGTGGGCAAGGCGCGCGGCCACATTCCGGCACTGGAACATGACCGGGACTATCAATTGATTGCCCCCGCCGCGGATGTATCCACGGCGGCCGAATAAGGATAGCTGTCCACAATGGCGCAGACCACGTGGACACCACTAATTTGAGTAATATTTACTATTACCCCCAAATTTGAGATAATCTATTTTTTCAAATTCAGCATTACTTGATTAAATTCCCGATTAATTCTAGTCGTTTGAGAAAAAACTGGGAAAGTACTTAAATTACCACTTTGTAATAGGGCCTTAGTCTGTAGTATTGACCGAAGTACACACTTAGATTTGGAAATTGGTCCGTGAGTGTTGCTCAAAACCAGTTGGTTGACTATATCGACGATCTGCGAGACGCCGTGGATGCCGAGACCTGTCTGACGATCACGCAACGACATGTGAGTCGTCTGGGGTTTCAGAATGTGGTGTTCACCTATACCAAGCGCCCAAGGAATATCGAAGGCGTCCTGCCATCCTATCTGCGTCATTCGTCTATTCCCAAGGCTTGGGAAGAGCGCTACCGCGAAATGGGCTATCAAAATCATTGCCCGCTTTATCGAGAGTCATTGCGAAGAAGCAATCTGCCAATGATCTGGCATGACGTCATAAACAAGAGTGAGTTCAGTCCGTTACTGGCCCAAATCGCCGATGAAGCTGAAAATTCCGGACTTATCGATGGTATATCCGTGCCGATCGTGGAACCGAACGGAGATCGCTGCGGCATCGGAATTTCCACCGACGCGGCCAAATCCGAGGCAAAGAGGCTGGTCAACGCCCACTTGCCGTCGATCTTTCTGATGAGTCACCACATGCATGCCTTTGTCGTCGACAGATTTGTCGATCATGGCAGCAACGATGACGTCAAATCTCTTACCGACAGCGAACTACGCTGCCTGCAATGGGTTACGAAAGGCAAAAGCAATTGGGAAATTTCGGAAATCCTTAGCGTTAGCGAAAACACGATCAAGTATCATGTCAGAAATATCCTGACAAAAATGGATGTCACCAACCGTACCGCCGCA
>JABIRL010000186.1 GCA_018667855.1 Rhodospirillaceae bacterium | reverse complement strand
GGGCCATGCGCGCGATTATCGAGGCGGAATGCCCCGATCACGGCATCCGGGGCGAGGAATTTCCCGAGAAAACCGGCGCCGGCGAGTGGAACTGGTACCTGGACCCCATTGACGGCACCAAGCTGTTTATCACCGGCATTCCGCTATTCGGCACCCTGATCGCCCTGGCCCGCAACGGCAAGCCGGTGCTGGGCATCATGGACCAGGCCATCAGCGGCGAACGCTGGGTCGGCGCCATGGACGGCACGGCCAGCCTGAACGGCGCGGCGATCAAGACCTCCAACAACGAAGACATTTCCACAGCGCGGCTGTTTACCACTTCTATGAGTTACTACGGGCCCGAACAGCTGGACGGTTTCAACCGCCTGTCCGAGGCCGTTTCCCTCAACCGCATGGGCACCGATTGCTATGCCTTCGCCATGCTGGCCACGGGTTTTGTCGACATGGTGACGGAAGGCTATTTCAATGAATGGGATATCGCCGCCCTGGTTCCCATCATCGAAAACGCCGGCGGCGTGGTAACCGATTGGGACGGCGCCCCCCTGCGCTTTGAAGGCCAGGTCGCCATTAACAACGTCATCGCCGCCGCCAACCCAGGCATTCACGCCAAGGCGTTGGCTATTTTGCAGGGCAAGTAAGACCGACCCCACGAGAAACTGAACACCATCGTGGCTTAAGGCCTTGATATCGCCGCATTGAACGGCCATCGTTTCCCTATCAACGTCAATAACGCCTGGAGATGGGCCCATGCGCGCTGTTCTGGTCATGCTTGGATTGCTGTTCCTTTATTCGCCGGCCCTCGCAGAGGGTGCTGGGCGCCATGGCATGTCCATGTTTGGCGAATTGAAATATCCGGAAGGCTTCAGCCATTTTGAATACGTAAATCCGGACGCCCCGAAAGGCGGTCTGGTGCGGATGGAGGCGCGCGGAACCTTTGATACCCTGAACGGATTTACCATCAAGGGCAATGCGGCGGCCGGTCTGGGACTGATGTATGACACCTTGATGGAATCGGCCCGCGACGAGGCCTTCGCCGAATACGGATTGCTGGTGGAAAGCGCCGTTGTCGCAGACGATCTGTCCTCGGTGACCTTCAATCTTCGCCCCGAAGCCCGCTGGCACGACGGCAAGCCCATCACCGCTGAAGATGTAGCCTTCAGCCTGGAAATCCTGAAATCCAAGGGCGCGCCGTTTTACCGCTTCTATTATGCCAATGTGGAAAAGGCGGAGGTGTTGAGCCCGAACAAAATAAAGTTTGTCTTCAAGGGCCGAAAAAACCGCGAACTGCCGCTGATCATCGGGCAGATCCCCGTATTGCCGAAACATTACTGGCAGGACCGCGATTTCGCGGCCACCACCCTTGATCCGCCGCTCGGCAGCGGGCCCTATCGCATCGTCAAGGTCGATCCGGGCCGCTCCATTACCTATGAACGGGTGGCCGATTATTGGGGCCGGGACCTTAGTGTGAACAAGGGCCGGCACAATTTCGGCACCATGCGGTTTGAATATTATCGCGACTCCACGGTGGCCCTGGAGGCATTCAAGTCCAATGCCTTCGACTTCCGGCAGGAAAATACCGCCAAGGTCTGGGCCACCGCCTACAAATTCCCCGCCATTACCAAGGGCCATGTGGTCAAGGAAACCCTGGTCAACAACAGCCCCACGGGCATGCAGTCCTTCTCTTTCAATATCCGGCGGGGAAAATTCCAGGACCGGCGGGTGCGGCAGGCCCTGGCCCTGACTTTTGATTTCGAATGGGCAAACAAGAATTTGTTCTTTGGCCAATACACCCGCACGCAAAGCTTTTTCTCGAACTCGGAACTGGCCGCGACGGGCCTGCCCAGCGCGGCGGAGTTGAAAATGCTGGAACCTTTGAAGGGTCAAATCCCCGAAGAAGTCTTCACAACGGAATTCAAGCTGCCGAAAACCGATGGCTCGGGCAAATCGCGGCGGCAATTGCGCCGTGCGAAGAAACTGCTGAATGCCGCCGGCTGGTCGGTCAAGGAGCAACGCCTGGTCAATGGCAAGACCGGCAAGGCCATGGAGATCGAAATTCTGCTGGTCAATCAGGGCTTCGCGCGCATCGTCGCGCCCATTCAGCGGTCGATGGAGCGCCTGGGTGTTAAGGTCAATATTCGTGTGGTCGATACCTCGCAATATATCAACCGTATCCGGGATTTTGATTTCGATCTGATCGTTGGCGGCTGGGGGCAGTCCCTGTCGCCGGGCAACGAGCAGCGGGATTTCTGGGGCACGGCGGCGGCTGATCGGGCGGGCAGCCGCAACTATATCGGCATCAAGGACCCGGCCGTCGACAAGCTGATCGATCACATCATCTTCGCCGGCAGTCGAGCCGAGCTGGTCGCCGCCTCCCGCGCCCTGGACCGGGTTTTGCTGTGGAACCATTTCGTGATCCCCAACTGGCACATCAACAGCTATCGCATCGCCTATTGGAACCGCTTCGCCCGGCCCAAGACCAAACCGAAATATGCGCTTGGCTTTTCCGATACCTGGTGGATTGACAAAAGCAAGGACGAGGCGCTGCGGGCGTCGCTGAAGGGGCGGAAGTGAGGGCGATCTGCTATCATGGGGCGATGATTCGCTTCGGTCTCATTTTGGTTTTTTTGCTGGCCTGGCAAGGCGTGGCCGGGGCCAAGCCCCAATCTCAGCCCCAATCTCAGCCCCAGTCTCAGCATGGCTTCGCGATCCTGGGCAGTTTGAAATACGGGCCCGATTTCAAGCATTTCGACTACGTCAATCCCGACGCCCCCAAGGGCGGACGCCTGCGCCTGTGGTACAACGGCAATTTCGACAGCCTGAATCCCTTTATCCTGAAAGGACGCTGGGCTGCGGGCAGCAACCCTTTCGGTGTTGACGGCCGGCTGCTGACTTTTGAAACCCTGATGACCGGGTCGGGGGACGAGCCGGACAGCTTTTATGGTCTGATCGCCGGCGGCGTGGAACAGCCCGATGACCGCCAATCCATTACCTTCACCCTGCGCCCGGAAGCCCGCTGGCATGACGGCACCGAAATCACCGCCGCCGACGTTGCCTTCTCGTTCAAGATATTGAAGACCAAGGGCCATCCGGTATTTCGTGTTCTGTTCAAGGATGTGACCGGGACCGAGGAGCTAGGGCCCCGCAGGATCCGCTTCAACTTCGCCAAGGGCGTATTGACCCGCGACCTGCCCGCCACCGTCGCCGGCATGCCGATCATCTCGAAAGCCTGGTATTCGGAACATGATTTCACCAAGACCACCATGACGCCGCCCCTGGGCAGCGGACCTTATAGGGTGGACAAGGTGGACCCGGGCCGCTCTATCACCTATGCCCTGGCGGAGAACCACTGGGGCCGGAACCTGGCGGTCTATCGCGGGCGCAATAATTTTCAGCGCATCACCTGGGATTATTACCGCGACCGGGACATCGCGCTGGAATCCCTGTTTGCCGGCAAGATTGATTTTCGCGAGGATTTCACCTCCCGCAACTGGGCCACGAAGTACGACAATGTGCCGGCGGTCAAGGACGGCCGCCTGATCAAGGAAGTTCTGCCCGATCACAACCCATCCGGCTTCCAGGCGTTTTTCCTGAATACCCGCAAGGCCAAATTCGCCGACCGCCGGGTGCGCCGGGCCATCGGCCTGGTGTTCGATTTCGAATGGACCAACAAGAACCTGTTCTATGGTTTGTACAGGCGCACCTACAGCATCTTCCAGAATTCAGACATGGAAGCTATGGACGCCCCCAAAGGGCCGGAGCTGGCCTTGCTGGAACCCTGGCGCAAGGAGCTGCCGGGGGATGTTTTCGGTGCTGTTTACCGGGCGCCAAAAACCAACGGTTCGGGCAACATCCGCCGCGAACTGCGCGCGGCGAAGAAACTGTTGAAAGCGGCGGGTTGGACGGTCAAAAACGGCAAGCTGGTCAACGGCAAGGGCGAAGGCTTCCAGATTGAGTTCATCTCGTACAGCAAGTTGTTCGAACGCATCATCATGCCCTATGTGCGCAATCTGGAAAAATTGGGCATCACCGCGAAATTCCGCCTGGTGGAGCCGGCGCAATACCAGCGCCGCCTGCAGGATTTCGATTTCGACATCACCACCTTCCGCAATTCGTCTTCCCTGACACCGGGGTTGAGCCTGCGCAATGCCTGGAATTCAAAGACCGCCGATATGACCGGCGGGCGTAACTTTACCGGCCTGAAAAGCCCGGCGGTCGATGACCTGATCGAGAAAATCATCGCCGCCAAAAGCCGCGAGGAGCTGCGTCACGCCACCCATGCCCTGGACCGGGTCATCATGTGGACCCACAATCTGGTGCCGCAGTGGTTCAAGGCGTCCCATACCATCGCCTATTGGGATCTATTCGGGCGCCCGGCGATCAAACCGAAATATGCCCGCGGCGTTCTGGATACCTGGTGGTGGGATCCCGCCAAGGCCGCCAAACTGGGCCGTAAATAAATGATCGCCTATATCATCCGCCGTCTGTTGCTGATGATTCCAACCTTGTTCGGCATCATGCTGCTGAACTTTGTCGTGTTGCAATTCCTGCCCGGCGGCCCGGTGGAGCAGGTCATCGCGCAATTGACGGGCACGGCGGTGGAGGCATCGACGCGGGTGTCGGGCGGCGGCGGCGCTGAAGTCAGCCGGGAACAGCAATCCGCCAGCCAGGGCGCGGACGCCGCCATGAGCTCCAAATACCGCGGTTCGCAAGGCCTGGATCCGGAGCTGATCAAGGATCTGGAGCGGCAGTTCGGCCTGGACAAGCCGGCCCATGAACGTTTCGGCCTCCTGGTCTGGAACTACATGCGGTTTGATTTCGGCGAGAGCTTTTTTCGCGATGAAGCGGTGATCAGTCTGGTTATCGACAAGATGCCGGTCTCCATCTCGCTCGGCATCTGGACCACCTTGCTGACTTATCTGATCTGCATTCCCCTCGGTATAGCCAAGGCGGTGCGCGACGGCAGCCGCTTCGATATCTGGACCTCCACGGTCATCATCGTCGGCTACGCCATTCCGGGATTCCTGTTCGCGGTGCTGTTGATCGTGCTGTTCGCGGGCGGCTCGTTTTGGGACATCTTCCCCCTGCGGGGCCTGACCTCGGAAGGCTGGGACGATATGAGCTGGCCAGGGAAAATCGCCGATTATTTCTGGCATATGGTGCTGCCTATCTCGGCCATGGCCATCGGCGGTTTCGCGACCCTGACCATGCTGACCAAGAATTCCTTTCTGGACGAGATCAACAAACATTACGTGGTCACGGCACGGGCCAAGGGCCTGGGCGAGCGGCAGGTGCTGTATGGCCATGTTTTCCGCAACGCCATGTTGATCGTGGTGGCGGGCTTCCCCTCCGCCTTCATCGGTGTTCTGTTCACCGGCTCGCTGCTGATCGAGGTGATTTTCTCGCTCGACGGCCTGGGCCTGCTGGGTTTCGAGGCGGCCCTGAACCGGGATTATCCGGTGGTCCTGGGCACCCTGTATGTCTTCACCCTGATGGGACTGATCCTGAACCTAATCGGTGATCTGATGTACATGATCATCGACCCGCGCATCGATTTTGAAAGCCGCGAGGTCTAGGCGTGGCGGGCGAAGATAAATTTCTTGGCCGGCGCATGACCCCCCTGACCCGTCGCCGACTGCGCAATTTCCGGGCCAACAAGCGGGGCTATTGGTCCCTATGGATCTTTCTGGCGCTGTTTTTCCTGGCCCTGTTCGCGGAACTCATCGCCAACGACAAACCCCTGCTGATCGGCTTCAAGGGAGAGATCTACGCCCCTGTCTTCGTCACTTACCCCGAGACGGCCTTCGGCGGGGAATTCGAGACCGAAGCCGACTACCGCGATCCCTTTGTCGCCGAACTGATCGGGGAGGCCAACGGTTGGACACTGTGGCCACTGATCCGCTACAGCTACCGCACCATCAACTATGACCTGCCAGTGCCGGCCCCCGCACCCCCCTCGGGGGAAAATTGGCTGGGCACGGATGATCAGGGCCGGGACGTGGTGGCGCGGCTGATCTACGGCTTCCGTATTTCCGTGTTGTTCGGCCTGGTGCTGACGATCTTCTCCTCGGTCATTGGGGTCATGGCGGGCGCGGTGCAGGGTTATTTCGGCGGCTGGACAGATCTGCTTTTCCAGCGCTTTATCGAGGTCTGGTCCGGCCTGCCGACCTTATATCTCCTCATCATCCTGGCCAGCTTCGTGGAGCCGAGTTTCTGGTGGCTGCTGGGCATCATGTTGATTTTTTCGTGGATGAGCCTGGTCGGCGTGGTGCGGGCGGAATTCCTGCGCGCCCGCAATTTCGACTATGTGCGCGCGGCCCGGGCCCTGGGCCTGTCGGACCGCATGATCATGTACCGCCACGTCCTGCCCAACGCCATGGTCGCCTCCCTGACCTTTTTGCCGTTCATTTTGTCCGGCTCCATCACCACGTTGACGGCATTGGATTTCCTCGGCTTTGGCTTGCCGCCCGGCTCGCCCTCTCTGGGCGAAATGCTGCAACAGGGCAAGTCTAACCTGCAGGCGCCATGGCTGGGCGTCACGGCATTTGTGATGTTGTCGATCATGCTGACGCTGCTGATCTTTATATTCGAGGCCGTGCGCGATGCCTTTGACCCTCGCAAAGGCATCGCTGTGGGACCCGTCGCGGTGGAGAAAACCGCATGAGCGCACCCATCCTTGAAGTTAAGGGCCTCTCCGTCGATTTTCAGGTCGAAGGCGGCCAGGCCCATGCGGTCAGGAATATTTCCTTTGATTTGAGCGCTGGTGAAACCCTGGCCATCGTCGGGGAAAGCGGCTCGGGCAAATCCGTCACCGCGTTGTCGATCCTGCAACTGCTGCCCTATCCCGCCGCCAGCCATCCCTCCGGCTCTATTCTGTATCGGGACGAGGAACTCATGGGTGCGGACGAGGCCACCCTGCATCATGCCCGCGGCAACAACATCTCGATGATATTTCAGGAACCCATGACGGCCCTGAACCCCTTGCATGTGGTCGAAACCCAAATCGGCGAAGTGCTGTCCCTGCACAAGAACATGAACCCAGCCCAGGCCCGGGAGCGGATCCTGGAGCTGTTGCTTCTGGTCGGCATACAGGAGCCGGAGAAACGCCTGAAGGCTTATCCCCACCAGCTTTCCGGCGGCCAGCGCCAGCGGGTGATGATCGCCATGGCGCTTGCCAACGAGCCGGAAATTCTGATCGCGGATGAGCCGACCACCGCCCTGGACGTAACCATTCAGGCGCAGATCCTGGTCCTGTTGAAGGAATTGCAGGCGAAATTGGGCATGGCCATGATCCTGATCACCCATGATCTGGGTATTGTCCGCCATATGGCCGACCGGGTCTTGGTGATGACCGGTGGCGAAATTGTCGAGCAGGCGCCAACCCACGAAATTTTCGGTGATCCAAAGCACGACTATACAAAACATTTACTCGCCGCCGAGCCCAAGGGCAAGCCGGCCTCGCCCCCCGATGATGCGGTAACGGTGATGACGGCAGAAAATCTGCGGGTTTGGTTTCCCATCAAGGCCGGAGTCTTTCGCCGTACGATCGACTATGTGCGCGCGGTGGACGACATCAGCCTCGAAGTCCGCGAAGGTCACACGGTTGGCGTGGTGGGGGAAAGCGGCTCGGGCAAGACCACCTTGGGCCTGGCCCTGCTGCGCCTGATTTCCAGTCAGGGCGCGATCCGCTTCCAGGGCGAGAATATCGAAGAGCTGAGCGGCAAGGTTCTGCGCCCCCTGCGGCGGCAGATGCAGGTGGTCTTTCAGGATCCCTTCTCCTCCCTCAGCCCGCGCATGTCCATCGCCCAAATCATCGAGGAAGGCCTGCTGGTGCACGGCGAAGGTGGTTCTTATGAAGACCGGCGCGCCTTGATCGCCCGCACCTTGGTGGAGGTTGGGCTGGAGCCGTCGGCCATGGATCGCTTTCCCCACGAATTCTCCGGCGGCCAGCGCCAGCGAGTGGCCATTGCCCGCGCCATGGTTCTCCAACCCCGCTTCGTGGTGCTGGATGAGCCGACTTCGGCTTTGGATGTCTCGGTCCAGGCGCAAATCGTCGATCTGCTGCGCGATCTGCAATTGCGCCACCGCCTGGCCTATCTATTCATATCCCATGACCTGAAAGTGGTCCGCGCCCTGGCCGACGAAGTCATCGTGCTGCGCGATGGCAAAGTCATGGAGCAAGGCAAGGCGGCGCAAATCTTCGATGATCCGCAAACCGATTATACAAAGGCCCTCATGGCCGCTGCCTTCGACCTTGAGGCGACCGAGGGCGGCGCGATATCGAATTGACGTTTTAGTGTGGTTTTGGAAATATTTCCAAATAAAGTAGAAAAAAATCAAAAAAATAATGCACAACAGCCGCATCATATTTCAGATAAAAACGAATACAGCGCCGATTTAGTTAATGATTTCAATGTATTTTAAAGTACAAATTAACACAATTTGGCCCTTATTAGGGCACGTTAATAAATAATTTACTATATTTATTAAGTATGTCTCTAAACATTCTATTTACCATTTGGGTTTAATAGATAGATAACAAAAATATAAAGAGATAAAGCAATCACCGATAAGCGCAATTATTTGGAGCTTGGTGACATAATGGAAACATCGCCAGAAGAACTTCAGGTGTTACTCCAGGAACAAGATACGGCTGACGACCCGGTCGCCGTCTCAACGGACGACCCAAACGCCGCCCAAGGGCCGGCGGATGCGGCTGACGGCTCGCTCCGGCCGCGTGATGACGAAGTCGGACGCGCATTCTGGGAAACCCTGGTTGGTTCCGGCGAAGCGTCCGAAGGCATGCAAGCCGCCGACCGCACGGCAACCGAAGCCCAGAACGATGATGGCGACGAAGGGCAAGCGGCCGCCGATGAAGGACAAGACGCCGCCGTAGAGGGGCAGGCAACAGCCGAAACGGCGGAACAGGATCGCAACCCCATAAACGAGACCGCCTCCGGCCCGGTCCAGACAGTGGACCAGCCCAATGTGGCGGCGACATCGCAGGCGCGGGCAACCCGCGGCGAGGCCAACGCAACAGCCAGGAATGCGGCCGGAAATAGTTCGGACAAGGACAGCCAGGACAATCAAGCCACAGACCCGGAGGCAGAGACCGTCGACGCCATCACCGACGGCGACCAAGGCGTGGCGCGGTTCGAGGCCGCGCGAACTGAGGTCGACACGGCCGAGACGGCGTCAAGCACGGATAACGACACGACAGTCGCCGCCGCACAATTTGATGCCGACCAGCAACCGGATAGCTTGACGGCATCGCTGAATCCCGCCGATGAAGCCGGCGCCCTCCCACCAGCCGGGCTCAACAATACTGATCAGGGTCAAGGCGTCACAGCCGGACAAAGCGGCGTGACACCGCCCGGCTTGAATGGAACAGGTCTGGGCCGGGGTAACGGTCGCGGCTATGGCAGGGGCCGGGGTAAGGGCAACGGCGACAACAGGGATCAAGCCGACGCCGACGACAACGGACAAGGCGACGACCATGGCAAGGGTCTCGACAATGGCCAGGATCGGGACAAGGGTCAGGCTCAGGGCCAGGACAACGGTATCGATCAAGCCGAGGCCGCCGGCAAAGATAAAGACGATACTGACCACGACGACCATGACAAAAATAAAGACAATGGCAAGGAAATCGGCAACGGCAAGGAGAGCGATAAGATCGATGCCGGTGAAGCCAATGATCAAGCCATAGCGGCCGCCAACGAGGCAAAGGCGCAAGCCTTGGCGTTCGCCGATCAGACCAAGGTTCAGGCCTTGACGGCCGCCGACGAGACGAAGGCACAAGCGATGGCGTCCGCCGACGAGGCGAAGACGCAGGCCTTGGTGTCCGCGGATGAAGCGAAGGCGCAAGGCTTGGCGACCGCCGGGGAGGTCAGAGGGCAGGCCATGACGGCTGCCAATGAGGCAAAAACACAAGCATCAAATGCCGCCGATGAAACCAAGGATCAGGCAGTAACTGCTGCCGACCAGACCAAGCAGCAGGCCCTGGCGTCCGCCGACCAGACCAAGGATCAGGCTTTGACAGCCGCCGACGAGACCAGGGCCCAAGCCTTGGCGTCCGCCGAAGGCACTGGGGATCAGGCCGTGACGGCCGCCGCCGAGACGAAGGCGCAGGCCCTGGCGTCCGCCGATCAGACCAAGGATCAGGACATGACCGCCGCCGCTGACGCGAAGGCGCAGGCCTTGGCGTCCGCCGACCAGACCAAGGTTCAGGCCGTGGCGACAGCCAGCGAGGTAAAGGCGGAAGCTTTGACATCCGCCGATGAGACCAAGTCGCAGGCCTTGGCATCCGCCGACGAGACCAGAGAACAGGCCGTGACGGCCGCCGATACGGCGGAGGCACTAGCCGTGCAAGCCGCCGAGGACGCGCCGACCTCCGAGGAGGCAAGAGCACAGGCCGAAATAGCACATCAGGAAGCGACGGCACTGGCCGAGACGACGCACCAAACGGCGAAAGATCTAGCCGAAACGGAATACCAAGGCGCCGTCACACAGATCGAGGCGACACACCAGGAGGCCATGGAAGCGGCTTCCGGACTTCGCCGAAGACAACAGAGGAAAGCCGAGAAAGCCGCCGACAAGGAAAAAGATCAGGATCTGAAGGAAGCCGCCGAGACAAAAGATCAGGCCCTAGAGGCGGCTGACGACGAGAAGGCTCAAGCCCTGCTGGCCGCCGACCAGGCCAAGGATCAAATCTCGCAGGACGCCGACAATATTGATGCGGCGAAAGCGCAGGCCGAGGCGGATGCCGAGACGGCGACAGAGCTAGCCAACGAGGCAAGGACCCAGGCCGAAACGGCACATCAGGCGGCCACGGATCAAGCCGATACGGTGTACCAGGCAGCATCGGATCAAGCCGATACGGTGTACCAGGCAGCATCGGATCAAGCCGATACGGCGCACCAGGCGGCCACGGATCAAGCCAATACAGCGTACCAGGCAGCATCGGATCAGGCTGATACGGCGCACCAGGCGGCAACGGATCAGGCCAATACGGCGTACCAGGCGGCTGCGGATCAAGCCAACACGGCGTACCAGGCGGCCTCTGACCAAGCCAACACGGCGCACCAGGCTGCAACGGATCAAGCCGACACCGCGCACCAGGCTGAAGCGGCCCAGGCCAACACGGCCCACCAGGCGGCAATGGATCAAGCGGATACAGCCCACCAATCGGCAACGTCCCAGTCCGAAACAGCGTACGGAGCAGCATCAGCTCAGGCCGAAACGGACCACGGGGCGGCAACGGCTGAAGCCGATGCCGCGCACGAGCAGGAGCTGACACAGGCCGAGGCGGCACACCAGGAAGCAACAGGCCAAGCCGAGACGGCACATCAGGAAGCGACGGCGCAAGCCGAGGCAGCCCATATGGAGGCGGCTGCCCAAGCCCAGGCGGCCTATAACGAGGCCGGGTTCACTGATGATATGGACGGCGATATCAATATCATCACGGGCAGCGCGGGCAACGATAGCCTTCAGGGCCTTGACGGCGACGACACCATGCTGGGCGGCCAGGGCAGCGATATCTTCATCGTTGGCGACGGCGCCGGCAACGACACCATCGACGGCGGCACCGGCGGCGGCTGGACCGATAGCATTGTCCTGCAAAACCCTGACAGCTCGTCGGTGGAAGAGGGTTGGACCTTGAGCCTGCTGTCCGGCAACGTCGAAGATGATGATGGCGATTCTATATTCTTGAGCGATGACGCGGCCGGGACGATCACCATGCAGGACGGCAGCCAAATCGCATTTCAGAATATCGAAAGCATCGAATACTGATACCAGATTTTTGAAGTCGCCGGCATACCATGGCACGGCGCAAACAGACGCGGCATTCCTTCGTATTTTTTTCCTGATATGATTATCATGTGGGGCAGATAGACGGGGGGAGCGAACCGTGCCTACCGGGAAAAAACTCAGCAAAACCCTACGGGCGTTTATCGAACGCCAACAGCTGTTTTTTGTCGCGACCGCCGCTGGCGACGGCCGTGTCAACGTTTCGCCCAAGGGCATGGACACCCTGCGCATCATCAATGACAACAGGATCGTCTGGCTTAATCTAAGCGGCAGCGGCAACGAGACAGCGGCGCACCTGCGGGATGTCAATCGCATGACCTTGATGTTTTGCGCCTTCGAGGGCACCGCCATGATCCTGCGGGTCTATGGCCAAGCCGACGTCATTCATCCCAGAGACCCCGCATGGCGGGAGGCGGCGACGGATTTTCCGACAATCGCGGGCAGCCGGCAGATCTTCGATATGCACATCGATCTTATTCAGACGTCTTGCGGCACCGGCGTACCGATCATGGAATTTGTCAAAAGTCGCGGTGAGACGGAGCTGGCTCCGTTTTATGATGACATGGGACCGGACGGCGTGAAGGACTATTGGCGTAAGAAAAACCAACTCAGCATCGATGGCCGCCCGACGGGGATATTCGAAGACGTCTGACCGCGCCAGATGTTGCCAGCTTTACCCCAGGCCTAGTCGTTCCGCCGTTTCCTCAATAAATTGGACGGCGCGCTCGGTCGGACCGCCCCTTCCCTTTGGCAGCAGGATCAACCGTTCAACGCCAAGATCCTCGAACCGCTTGATGGTATCGCCATCAACTGTTCCCCGTGGCGTTATGAACACAGACAGCGGACCCAATCCCGCCGGGCGCTCGATTTCTTTCGCGGCGGCGGCGAGGCCGGCGATGGACTCCGCCGCCGCTTCAAGAGATTGATTAAACCCATACCAACCGGAACCATGACGAACCGCGCGGCGATAGGCCGGTGGCGACATGCCACCGATGATGATGGGGGGATGTGGCGTCTGCACAGGCGATGGCTTGGACTGAATGCCCGAGAACGAGGTAAATTTGCCATTGAAGACAGGCTTATCCTGGGTCCACAGAGCGCGCATGGCTTCAATATGTTCGCTTGTCCTGGCGCCGCGTTCGCCATAAGGGATACCCAGCGCCTCGAACTCACCGGGCACATAGCCAACCCCCACCCCGACCAGCAAGCGGCCTTGGGACAGCACGTCGATACCGGCCAGTTCCTTGGCCAGCACAAGGGGATTCCGTTGTGCCAGCAGGATAATACCGGAACCGAGCTTGATGCGCGACGTGACGGCGGCGGCGAATGACAAGGCCGCGACCGTGTCCAGCATGACATGGTCGGGTGCGATGGGCGATGGTGCTGCCTGCGGGTCGATCGCAACCACATGTTCGCCCGTCCATGCGGATTCAAAACCGCAACGCTCCACGGCCTGAAGGATTTCACTCATCGCCACGGGTTCCGCCAACGGTCCCATGTTGAAGCCGAAATAACCGATTTTCATTTGCGCCTATCCTCCCGTCGCTTCCTGGTGGCATTGTCCATATCCCGGACGGAAATGCCAAGGTCCTTCACAGTCTCGTTGCAGAATATGGCGTCTTTTTGCCCGCGGAATATTGACCTTGGTGCCGGAATTCTTGGAAACGGCCTTTACCTTCCGCTGGCTGGAAGGCGCATATTGGTTCCTGAAGCTGGAAACATTTACGCGGGATGTCATGAACAAGAAATCTGTGAGGACAGTCAATTTTGCGGAACGGATCAAGGCAAAACTGCCAGCCCTGCTAGTTCTGGCCGTCGTGGTCGGCGGTGCCTGGGTTATGATCAATGAGGCAACGAAAACCAGTGGCCCGGAGGCCAAGGTTGCGGTGAAGGTCCCGGCGTTTTCAGCGGTTGGGCAGCAAGGTGCTATTGCCTACGCGGCCAACTGCGCCGCATGTCATGGTGCAAACGGCTCCGGCGGCGATGGCGGGCCGCCCCTGGTGCACAAGATCTATAACCCGGGTCACCACGCCGATGGTGCGTTTTTCCTTGCCCTGCAAAGGGGCGTCAGCCAGCATCATTGGCGGTTTGGCAACATGCCGCCCCAGCCCCAGGTCAGCGCCGGCGACACCAAGGCCATCATCGCCTATGTCCGGGAATTACAGACGGCGAACGGCATCGGTTACCAGCCCCACCGTATGCAGTAGACTATGAGATATGTTGGTCCGTTTGATAGGCATTGAATGTCGTCAAGGTGGAGATCGGAACCATGGATGCGCAACAGCTTGATCAATTGACAATTCCCATTCCCTGCCCGGATTGCGGCGGCAAAATCGACCGGAGTTTCGAATGGATCAAGGACAACAAGAAACACTGGTGCCCAACGTGCCATGTCAACATAGACCTTGACGCCGAGGGCACCCGCCGCGCCGTGGCCGGAATTGAGCACAGTCTCAAGGAAGTACAGCGCGCCGTGCTTGAGTTTCAACTTTCCATCAAGGATTAGAGTAGCGCTCAATTGGATCAAATCTCGGCCATAACCATGGGCAGCCTCCGGCTATCGAGTTCATGCCGCAACTAGGCTACACTAGGGGCAACGCACTGAATTTGGAGACGAACATGACCGAGGACACCTACTCTGCCCTTTGGCCGCGCGGCGAAAAAACGGTTGAGATCGCGCCCCTGGCGCCACGGCTGGACACCTTGGAAGGCAAGACCGTGGCTTTCCTGTGGGACTATCTGTTCCGGGGCGATGAAATCTTCCCCATTCTAGAGGCAGAGCTTTCGGCCGCCTATCCGAACATGAATTTTGTCAGCCACACCACCTTTGGCTCCACCCATGGCGCGGAAGAAGGCCGTATCATTGCCGATCTGCCCACCACCCTGGCGGAGAACAAGGTCGACGCCGTTATCTCCGGCATGGGCTGTTGAGGCAGCTGTACGCCCGCCGTGTTGCGGGCCTCAGCCGCCGTTGAAGCCGCCGGAGTTCCCTCGTCATCACTGGTTTGCGATGGCTTCCTAGGCCAGGGCGCGACCACCGCCGTGGGCCTTGGCCTGCCGAATTTGCCCATGGCCGCCGTGCCGGGGCATGTGGATACCCAGACCGATAACGAGCTGCGCGACAACCTGACCACCGTCACCCTAAAGGCGGTGATCGAGAACCTGACGTCGGCGCCCCCCGCGGCGGTGATGATACCCGAGCCGGGACCGCAAGACGTGGTCATGGACGGCAGTTTCGAGGAGATCAACCGCTTCTTTTATGAAAACGGTTGGTCCGACGGTCTGCCCATCGTGCCGCCGACGCGGGCAAAGATTGAGGGTTTCCTAGCCTTCACCGATCTGCCCGCCGATCATGAGATCGGTCAAATGGCGCCCGATAACCGCCAGGCGACGGTCTGGAACGTGGCCGTCAACGGCGTCATGGCCGGCTGCCGGCCACAATATATGCCGGTGCTGGTCGCCCTGGCCGAGGCCATGGCCGATCCCGGCTATGGCGTTGAGCATTCGGGCAATACGCCCGGCGCGGAAACCCTGATCACAATCAACGGCCCGATTATCAAGGAGCTTGATTTCAACTTCGAACAGGGCGCCCTGCGTGATGGTTTCCAGGCCAATACCTCCATTGGCCGCTGGTGGCGGTTGTATCTGCGTAATGTGGCCGGCTTCCTGCCCCATCAGACCGACAAGGGAACGTTCGGCAATACTTGGCGCGTGGTTCTGGCCGAGAACGAGGATGTGCTGGCCAAGATCGACTGGCCACCCCATGCGGCGGACTTCGGCCATGCCCGCGGCGATAACGCGGTCACCATATCCCGCTTCACTGGCGGTGATGTCATCGCCTCGGTGTTTGGCCAGAAGCCCGAGGATATGCTGCCCTATCTGGCGGATGCCCTGATCAGCCAGACCGGCTGGCAGTTGATCTTCACCGTCGGCATGGCGGACGGCAGCTATAATCCGCTGTTGGTGATATCTCCCATCCTGGCCGAAACCATGGCCAAGGCCGGCTGGTCCAAGGATGACGTGCGCCAATGGCTGTTCGAGAACGCCCGAATTCCGGCCTGGAAGTTTGAACAATATATTGTCGAGTTCACCAACTTCTATTCCGGTGGCCGCTCCATGTTTGAACTGGCGCAGCTGGGCAAGGCGAACGAACTTTATGGTCTGTCGCAGGATCCCGATCGTCTGGTGCCCATTGTCTGCGACGCAAGGGACATTCAGATCGCGGTCAGTGGCGATCCGGGGCGGACCAACGCCCAGGTATTCTCCCACAACGGTATTCTGGGTTTCCCAACGGCGCGGGCGATCCGCCTGCCCAATGACTGGCAAAACAAATTGGCCGGCGCCGAATGAGGGGGGCTGAGTGAGCGAAGGGCAGTCGCTGTGGATCCTATTGCCCACCGGTCAGCGGGCCTCGGGCGAGTGGATTGACGATACCCTGCGGGACCGCGCGGACGAACAGGGTCTGCTGGACCGTCTGACCCAGGTCGCCGCCTTCCCCCGGCAGCGGGTCGAGGTGGTGCGGGGACCCAATGCAGAAGGCCAGGTGAACGAGATGTTCTACCGTCGCGGCTGGACCGACGGCCTGCCCATCGTGCCGCCCACCATGAACAGGGTGGATGCCATGTTGCGCATGGGCGGGCGGCCCCGAAACACGGTGCTGGGGGAGGCCGAACCGCTGAAGGGCGTGGTCACGGTGGAAAAGGTCGCCATCAACGCCGTCATGGCCGGCTGCGAGGATAGCCACATGCCCGTTGTCCTGGCCGCCGCTGAGGCGCTGCTGGAAGCCGAATTCAATCTGCGCGGCGTACAGACCACAGACGAAAACGTCACGCCTTTGTTGATGCTATCCGGCCGGCTGGCGAAAACATTGCATATGAACAGCCGCTTCGGCGCCCTGGGTCCGGGCTGGCGGGCCAATGCGGCCATCGGGCGGGCCGTGCGCTTGATCATGCATAATCTGGGCGGCGGCTGGCCATCGGCCGTGGCCTTCGCGGGCCTGGGACAGCCGGGCCGGTACAGCCTGTGCCTGGCCGAGGACGATGAATTCAATCCGTGGGAGAGCCTGCGGGAGGAGTTGGGTTTCTCGGCGGAAGACAATGTCCTGGTGGTGCAGCGGGCCGAAAGCGTGGTCAATGTAACGGGCGGCCTGGATGATCTGGCCTCGGTCATGGCCTCCGCCACGTCTTCGTTTTCCCGCCTGCACGGCGGCACGGTGGCGGTGATCCTGGCGCCGTTTGTGGCGAAATCCCTGGCTGAGCGGGGCCAATCCAAGGCCGATGTGAAGGCCTATCTGCATGCCAACAGCCACGCCTCTGCCGAAGAGTTCGAAAAATCCTGGCTGCCGGCGCGTTTAGCCGGGCAAACCAAATGGCCCCGCTGGGTCAAAGACGGCGTGGCGAAAGGCCGGGTGCCGGCGGTGGAAAGCCCCGACGATATCACCATCATCGTAGCGGGCGGCGATATCCCTATCCCTCAATGCGCCTATATGCCCACCTGGGGCTTCCCGCCCTGCCGTATCGCCAAGAAAATCGAGACGACGAGTATTTAAATGCCCAGAGCCACCCGCACCTCCCATCAGATCATTGTCATCGGGGCCGGCATCGCCGGTCTGGCGGCGGCCACGGAAGCCGCCCGCTGCGGCCTGAAGACCGCCCTGTTCGACGATGGCCTGCTGGGCGGCCTGATCACCAACGTGGGCGCCATACATGGCCATCCCGGCGCCGAGGGCAGCACGGGCGCCGATTTGGTCAACACCCTGCTGGGCGAGGCGTTGGAGGCGGGGGTGGATTACCAGCCCGGCGCGGTCACGGAAATGGACCGGATGGGCGACCATTGGCGCCTGGCGAACGCCACGTCCCCGGCCGTCATACTGGCGACGGGTGCGGAACTGCGCACACTGGATGTGCCGGGAGAGACGGAATTGACCGGACGCGGCGTGTCCCAATGCGCCTTTTGCGACGGCGGTCTGTATCGCGGCCAGGATGTGGCCGTGGTGGGCGGTGGCGATGGGGCCTTTCAGGAGGCTCTGCATCTGGCGGAACTTTGCGCCAACGTCACCATGATCCTGCGCGGGCGCAAACCACGGGCCCGGCCCACCTTTGTACGCCGGGCCGCCGATCTTTCGAACATGCATTTTCGCTGGAATACCGAAGTGCGGGAAATTATCGGAGAGAACGGCGTCGAAGCCCTGCGCCTGCACGAGCGGGACAGCCTTGATACCGGCGAAGAGGAAACCCTGGCTGTCGGCGCGGTTTTTACCTTCATCGGCCTGGTGCCCCGCACCGGCCTGGTCGCGGCGCAACGAAGCGAGGATGGCGGCCTGGTGGTCGATGCGGAGATGCGGACGGACCAGCCCGGCCTTCACGCCGTGGGCGCGGTACGGTCCGGCCATGGCGGCCAAATCGCCCACGCCATCGCCGACGGCAAAACCGCCGCTCAGGCTGTCTGGCGAGCGGGTTGGACAGGGCCCTAGCAGGCTGCTGAAAAACTGTTATTCGCATTCGTCATTCCCGCGAAAGCGGGAATCTACACGGAGTTCGAAATTCCATAATATTCAACGCCTTACACGACGCAGCAGATGCAGGCATGGATTCCCGCTTTCGCGGGAATAACGCCGAAGGGCTGGATTTTTTTCAGTGGCCCGCTAAACCACGTTGCCGGCATGGTTGCAAGCGCCGCTAGCCTTTGCCGGACATGCCGATCTTTTTCATGTCGGTTTCCTGATCGGACAGAACCATGCGTTCATAACCTTCGACGCCGCCGCCCAGGTCTTCGGGCCATTCCAAGGTCATCAATTCGAACCGCATGTCTTTTGGCGCGAACACCACCAGGATGGTTTGCAGCCAGACCGCGATGCCCGAGGCCAGGCCGACGACCAGGCCAACGCCCAGAACCGACTTGATCACCCAGCGGTGGCTCATGCCCACTAGGGAGGCTGAAATTTCGTTCGTGACGAAGCTGTCATAGGCGAAGATGAAGCAAAAATAGATCACAACGATGGTATAGGGGATCATGAAGAACATGGTGCCGATCAGCTCAATGATCGCCTGCATCTTGGTCTGCATATGCATGCGGAACAGATCGACCCGGACATGGCGGTTGCGGGTGAAGCCATAACCCAGAACCAATGAAAACAGTGCCGTATGGAAATGCCATTCCATTTCCTGCAGCATGGTTGATTGGAACATGGGGCTGACGTTTTCCACCAGCCAAAGCTGGACATCAAAGGCGCTACCGGTCAGCTTGCGGCCGAAAACATCCAGCATGGTGAATATAATCAGAGGCAGAATGAAATAGGCGCCCCGTTCGCCGAAAAATTCCACGAAAATTTTCATCCTGTGGGCGACTGATACCAGGGGATGGGGACTCACTTCCTGGCGGGCCATGGTCGTATCTGCCATTACGAAACTCCAATTCAGGCGCCAACATTGCCCTAGTGCAACCTGCGTTCATTCGAACGCAGCCAAGTTGCTCTAAACCCTTAGAATAGATCAAACTGCACAACATTGATTACAAATTTGTGCAGTTTGATCTAGGGCGGCGCACAGGCAACAGTTACCGAATTCGTGACCCATTGTCACTAACCTTGTCCCGGCAATGCGGTCGGGCCGGCTGGCCGGCCTTGACAGGTTTCGTGTGCGGCGCAGAATTGCCTGCGGCAATGAACTGTGGAAAGGAAACCCAATGTCCGGCACCGAAACAGAGCGGGCCAATCGGATCGACCCGACCTTGGCCTTCGGCTTTACCAACCTGCCGGACAATCGGCAGCGGGAGCCCCTGCGCATTGTGCGTGGCAAGGGCGTTTTCATCTTCGATGAGCGGGGCAAGGATTATATCGAGGGGGCCTCGTCGTTCTATTGCACCTCGCTCGGCTTCAGCGAGGAGGAACTGATCGAGGCGGCGGTGAAGCAGATGCGGGAGCTGCCGTTCTACGTCACCGCGGCCTACCGATCTGTCCCGGTTGTCGAACAACTGGCCGAACGCCTGGCCGCCATGGCGCCCATGGCCAACGCCAAGGTCGCCTTCGCCGCCACCGGGTCGGAGGCGAACGACGCCTTGTTGAAGTTTCTTTGGTATCACAACAACGCCATGGGCAAGCCCAAACGCAAAAAGGTCATCGCCCGGCTGGGCAGCTATCATGGCGGCACCATCGCCACTGCTTCGTTGACCGGATGGGTCAAGTATCACGCCGGGTTCGATTTGCCCATGGCTGGAATTCTGCACACCGCCCAGCCGGATTACGTCCAACTGGGCGCGCCGGGGGAGAGCGAGGAAGCCTTCGCCGACCGCATGGTCGCCGACCTGCGGGCCCTGATCGAACGGGAAGACCCCGAGACCATTGGCGCGTTTTTTGCCGAGCCGGTCTCGGTCTCCGCCGCCCTGGCCCTGCCGCCCAAGACCTATTGGGAGAAGATCACGGCCCTGCTGGCGGAATACGAAATTCGCCTGTTCGATGACGAAGTTGTCACTGGTTTTGGCCGCACGGGCAATACGTTCGGGGCGGAAACCTATGGCATGGCGCCCGATTGCATGACCGTGGCCAAGGCCCTGACGTCCGCCTATCAACCGCTTTCCGCCGTCCTGATGTCGGAGGAATTCTACGAGGGGCTGGAGCGGGGCAGCGAGACGGTGGGCATGTTCTCTCACGCCGGCACCTATCATGGCCATCCCGTGCCGGCGGCCGTTGCCCTGCGGGTGCTGGAATTGATGGAGGAGCGGGATATTCTGGGCCATGTGCGGGCCATCAGCCCCCATTTCGCCGCTTCGCTGGCGAAAGTCGAGGATCATCCCCTGGTCAGCCGAAGCCGCTCTGTCGGCCTGGCGGGCGCCGTGGACCTGACAAAGGATGGCGCGGAGGCCGGAGCCCTGGGCGCCGAAGTTGCCGCCCGGTGCGAAGCCAATGGCCTGTTCATCCGCCCCTCGGGCGATACCATCGTGATGGCCCCGCCGCTGATTATCACGCCCGGGGAAATTGATGAAATGTTCCGCCGCTTCCGTCTCGCTTTGGATGAAACGCTCTAATTGCCGGTCTGGGCATATTGCGGCAGTTTCAAACCACTAAGATCGCGAGAAAGCCAGCTGCCCGCTTCTGCCACATTGGTGCAAATGCGATAGTCGAGGAAGTAATCCGGGTCGGCCATTCCGGCCGCCTGATAGAGCCGGCCCATGATCAGCGCCATCTGATTTGGGCAGATCATTGCCGCCTTGCCTGTCCGGTTGACCGGCCTGGTGTTCCTGGATTCGATCGCCGTGATGCGAATTTCCGCCAAAGTCTCTACGTTCAGCCCATGCAGTTGGGCATTTTCCTCAAATATTACCAGGACGTCGTATTCGGGTCGAAAATTTGGATCGAGGCCGGCAAGGCTAATGCGCCGTAGCACTTCGCGCGGATCTACCTCGCCGCCAAGATACCAAAGGCGGAGGCGGTGATCGTCATCGATTTGATACGTGACAGACATATCCTAGATCGAAATACAGGGCCGAGTGAAAAGGCAAGCGAGGCTATAAGACTTTCGACATAGATGAAATGATCGCGCATGGCGAAGGCGAAATCAAGCGTCAGCTCGGGTAACTGTTGTAGCTGATCGCCGCCATATAGCCGCAGTCGACCGCCAAATTGACGCCGGTGATGGCGGCGGCGGCCTCCGAACACAGGAAATAGCCCGCCTCCGCGACCTCCTCGGGTTTCACCAGGCGGCCCAGGGTGCTGAGGGCTTCCATGCCTTTCGGGTCCCGGTCGCCGCTGTCGATGCGGGACTGCATGGCCGGGGTCAGGGTGAAGCCCGGCGCCACGGCATTGACGCGCACGCCGCCGGGTCCAAATTCGGCGGCCAGGAGCCGGGTCAGGGACTCAATGGCGGCCTTGGTTGGCGTGTAGGCCGGCAGGGGCAGGGGCGTGAAGCTGTTGATGGAGGCTATGTTCAGGATCGCACCGCCATCCCGCCCTGCCATGCGCGGTGCGATAGCGCGGCACATGAGGTAGCTGCCGCGATAGTTCACGGCCCAGATGCGGTCATGCTCATCCAGGGGAAATTCACCAATCGTGGCTTTGTTCTGTAACAGACCGGCGGAATTGATCAGGACGGCGATGGGGCCGATATCGCTCTCGATTGCCGACACGGTGCTCTCAACAGAGGTTTCGTCGGCCACGTCCAGGTGGCGGTAATCCGCGCTCAATTCCTTGGCTGCGGCCTCGCCCGCGTGGTCGTTCAGGTCGGCCAGGACCAGTTTCTCACCGGCGGCCGCGAAGCGGCGGGCGATGGCCAGGCCGATACCGCTGGCGCCGCCCGTGACCAGGATAACGCCGCTCATGACGCCGCTCATGACGCCGCGCCGCCCTGACGGGCGGCGATGGCTTCGGATAGGGCGAGGAGACGCCGGGCCGCGGCCACGTGCAGGTTTTCAACCAGCTGACCGTTGACCACCACCACGCCTTTGCCCTCTGCCTGGGCCTGTTCAAAGGCGGTGACGATGATATCCGCCTCGGCGATTTCATCATCCGACGGCGCGAAAACCCTGTTCGCGGCCGACACCTGGCGGGGATGGATCAAGGTTTTGCCGTCGAAACCGAACTGCCGGCCCTGATGGCAGGCGGCCTCGAATCCCGTGTCGTCCTTCAGGTCCAGATAGACGCCGTCCAGGGCGGCAAGACCATAGGCGCGCGCCGCCAACAGGCAAATTGACAGAGACGTGGTGAAGGGTTCCCGATGGGGCGTATGCAGGGCGCCGAGATCCGTTGCCAGGTCGGATGTACCCATGACCAGGCATGTGGTTTTGGGCGAAGCGGCGGCGATTTCCTCGGCATGCAGGATGGCCAGGGGGGTTTCGATCATGCACCACAGGTCCATCCCCTCCGGCAGGGCGGCGGCGGCGGCGCGGACCTGGCCAGCGCCTTCCACTTTGGGCAAAAGCACGGCGGCGGCCTTGGAGGACGCGGCGGCAGCCAGGTCATTGGCGTGCCATTCAGTGCCAGAGCCGTTGACGCGGATCACCACTTCCCGGGATCCGTAACCGCCATGATCCAGCGTTCCGATGACCTGCTCCCGCGCCGCTGCCTTGGCGTTCGGGGCGACGGCGTCTTCCAGGTCCAGGATCAGGGCGTCTGCTGGTAATTCCTTGGCCTTCTCCAAGGCGCGGGCGTTGGAGCCGGGCATATAGAGAACGCTGCGCCGGGGACGAATAGTATCCGTCATTGATGTTCTCCCTACCGCCAGGCGAAAACGGCCTGCTCCACATGGTCGACGCGAATGTTGTTCCGCCCCCGCATGAGCACTTCAATGAACTGATGGATCACCGCCGCCGTGGGGGCGTGTACGTGATCATCACCAAAGCGGATCTTTAACACCAGGCGTTCGCTTTCGGGAATGCGTTCGAATTCCGGTGAATCGGGGCGGATCAGATCGGACAGGGTGATCGGCATGATCTTCGCCACTTCGTCTGGATTGGGGGACATCTCGGCCCCCGCGCCGGCCCAGATGACCACCGGTGTAATGACATAACCCGATCGCGTCGGGTAGTCGTCCAGCAGGCCCAGCACCGCATCGGATCCGAGGTGCATATTGATCTCCTCCGACAGCTCCCGCAGGCCGGCCTCAATCGCCGTTTCGCCCGTATCTATGCGCCCGCCCGGTAGGGCTTTTTGCCCGGCATGGGAGGACAGACGCGGTGTGCGTCGGGTCAGCACGAAAGCGGTTTGCCCGGTGCCGTCATCGATCAGCGTCATGGTTACGGCGGCATGCTTCAATCCCTCGCCGTCGTGTTCCTGCCTCTCGAAATTTGCCAGCCGGTCCGCGAAACGGCCGCGCAGGTCGTCTGTGTAGGGAAAATCCATTGTTTCTTTCATCGACCGTCATGGTCCTCAAGCCAAAATTCATACAGACCGACACCATAGCCTCCTGGATCAGGCCAGACAAATTTCATTGTTTCGATCTGTTTCGATCTGTTTCGATCTGTTTCGATCTGCTAAGACATAAGGACATTTGCATATTTTAAATTATATTTGACGACCCATGAAAGACTGTCGTAAGGTGCTTCCGCGCCGATTTGAGCCAGCTTGCGGGCGCAAAAAAAATGCAGCTAAACCGGTCGGTACCAACCGCCCAGCCAACGCTGTGGCGGTTTTGTTGTTTGGAGCCGGGCTGGCGTTGATAGGTTATGGAGACAAAAAAATGACCGAAAGCAAAAACCCCGAGACCCTGGCCCTGCATGCGGGCTATCGCAAGGACCCGGCCACCGGCGCGGTCGCCGTGCCGATTTACCAGACCACGTCGTATCAGTTCGACAGTCCCGAACACGCGGCCAATCTGTTCGCCCTGAAAGAACTCGGTAATATCTACACCCGCATCATGAACCCCACCAACGATGTGCTGGAACAGCGCATCACCGCGCTGGAAGGCGGCGCGGCGGCCCTGGCTGTCGCCTCGGGCCAGGCGGCGTCGGCTTTGGCTGTCCAGAATGTGGCCCAGGTGGGCGACAACATTGTCAGCTCCACCGATCTGTACGGCGGGACTTGGAATCTGTTCGCCAACACCTTGAAGCAGCAGGGCATCGAGGTGCGGTTTGTCGATCCGGCGGATCCGGAAAACTTCCGCCGGGCCACGGACGATCGGACCCGCGCCTATTATGCCGAAACCCTGCCCAACCCGAAATTGACGGTCTTCCCGATCCAGGACGTTTCAGACATCGGCCGTGAATTCGGCATTCCCCTGATCATGGACAACACGGCCGCGCCTATTCTGTGCCGGCCGTTTGATCATGGCGCGGCGGTGATCGTCTATTCCACGACTAAATATATCGGCGGCCATGGCACCTCCATCGGCGGTCTGATCGTCGATGGCGGCAACTTCGATTGGGAGGCGCATCCCGAACGTCAGCCCCTGTTGAACACGCCCGATCCCAGCTATCACGGCGCCGTCTGGTCCCAGGCGATCAAGCC
>JABIRL010000214.1 GCA_018667855.1 Rhodospirillaceae bacterium | reverse complement strand
GAAACGGCGATGATCTGCTGTCCATGCTGGCCACCTGGTATCATTCCGATATTTCGAACAACGAGATATTCGATGACGATCTGACCACCGCCCTGGGCGCCATCAAGCCCCGGGCCATGATCATGCCGTCCCGCACGGATTTATATTTCACGCCGGAGGATGCAGAAGCCGAGTGCAAACAAATGCCCAACGCCGAATTCCGGCCCATCGAATCCATCTGGGGCCATCGCGCCGGCAATCCCATCGACAACGAAGCCGACGAAACCTTCCTGCGTCAGGCTGTCACCGAATTGTTGGGGGCCTAACATGGAAGATAAAGTCGGCGCCCTGGTACCGGGTTCATCCGTGCATATTGACGGCGCGCCGGGTGGACCGCTGTCGGGACTAACTTTTGTCGCCAAGGATCTGTTCGACGTGGCAGGCCATCCCACGGGTGGCGGCAATCCCGATTGGCCGGGCAACAAGGTACCGGCGCAGGAACATGCCTGGGCAGTACAGACCTTGCTGGACGGCGGCGCCAGCTTGGTGGGAAAGACCATTACCGATGAAGTTTCCCTGGGCATTCTGGGCGAGAATGTTTTTTACGGCACGCCGGTAAACAGCGCCGCGCCGGACCGGGTGCCGGGGGGATCATCCGCCGGGTCCGTCGCGGCGGTGGCGGCGGGGATGTGCGACATTGCCCTGGGCACTGACACCGGCGGCTCCGTCCGGGTGCCGGCCAGTTTCTGCGGCGTTTACGGTATCCGGCCGACCCATGGCCGCCTCGATTTAACCGGTATGATGCTCCAGGCTCCCAGCTCAGACACCACGGGCTGGTTCGCCCGCGACGGCGCCACCTTCGCCAAGGCATCCGCCGTCATGTTGGCGGAGGAGATCCCGACCGCCCTCCCCAACCGCCTGATTGTAGCCGTGGATGCCTTTGGTTTCGCCGGATCCGACATGCAGGCCGCCTTTGGCCCCATGATCGAACGGCTGGGGGCGTTGATCGGCACAGTGGAAGAAGAGGTCATGGCGCTGCCCGGCCTCAGTACCTGGGCCAGGGCACAACGCACCTTGCAGCCCTATGAGGGCTGGTTGACCTTCAAGGACTGGCTGGAACGGGACAACCCGGCCATGGCCTACAGCGTTGCCCGTGGCTTGGCCCAGGCCGCGAATATTCCGCAAGGGGAACGGGAGTGGGCCCAGATGATGCGCCGGGAAGCCCGTGCACGACTGGATTACCTGCTGCCGCCGGGCACTGTTTTATGTCTACCGACCACACCTTTTCCGGCCCCGCCGAAAGGCCTGGCCAGCAGCCAGACGGATCCCTTGCGCATGCGGATTTCATGTCTGTGCAGCCATGGCGGTCTGACTGGCGTGCCCCAGGTTTCCTTGCCCGGCTGCACACTGGATGGCCTGCCCGTCGGTCTGTCCATCATCGGGCGCTGGGGCACGGATGCCCAGCTGGTCGCCCTGGCAAATGCAATGGAGGAAGCAGCGTGAGTAGTTTGAGTGTAAATGACCCGGACGTGGTGGCCGAAGTCACCGCGTTGTTCGAGGCCTATGAGCAGGCTTTGATCGATAAGAATGTCGATGTGCTGGACAACACTTTCTGGAACAGCCCCCACACCATCCGTTACGCCATGCATGAAAACGGCTATGGCTTTGATGAGATCCACAAACATCGGGTCGGCCGCGCGCCCGGCCCCGGTATCAAGGAAGTACGCCGGCGGCTGGAGATATTGACCCTGGGCGATGCCTTCGCCACTGTGAACCTTGAATTCAAGGTGCGGGACCAGGACGAAGTAGGCCGGCAATCGCAGACTTGGGTCAAGTTTCCGGATCTGGGCTGGAAGGTGGTCGCTGCCCATGTCTCCATCCAGGACAAGGCGCCCCGCTGGTGAGCGCCGCGGGACCAAAAGCACCCTGGCGCATCGGCGTCGACGTGGGCGGCACCTTCACCGATATGGCGCTGCGTGATCAAACCGGCGGCCTGTGGGTTTTCAAGGCGCCGTCGGTGCCCGCTGATCCCAGCCAGGGCGTCATGGCGGTGCTGCAACGGGCGACTGACGAACTGGCCATGACCTTGCCGGATCTGCTGGCCGATTGCGCGCTGTTTTTCCATGGCTCCACGGTCGCCACCAACACCATTCTGGAGAAAAAGGGCGCCAAGGTCGGCCTGTTGACCACCACCGGATTTCGCGACAGCCTGGAAGTGCGCCGGGGCATACGGGAAAATATGTGGGACCATCGGGCGCCCTTTCCCGAAGTTCTCGCCCCCCGCTATTTGCGCCAGCCGGTCGGGGGCCGTCTGGACAAGGACGGCGTGGACCTGGAGGCGGTGGCCACGGCCGATATCGACACCGCGATGGCGATCTTCACCGACGAAGGCGTGGAGTCCATCGCCGTCGCTTTAATCAACAGTTACGGCAATCCGGCCCACGAGGAGATTGTGGCGGAACATCTGGAAGGGTTTCCCTGGCTTTCCCTATCAAGCCGCATCGCGCCCATCATGGGAGAGTACGAACGCACTTCCACCGCCGTGGTCAATGCCTACATCGCGCCCAAGGTGGTCGGCTATCTGCGGGATCTGGACAGCCATTTGCGTGAACAAGGTCTGGCACGGCCCATACTACTGCTGCAAAGCAACGGCGGGGCCGTATCCGTGGCCCAGGTCTCGGAACGGCCGGTCAATCTGGTGCTGTCGGGCCCGGCGGCCGGGGTCGGTGCCCTGGGTTTGTACGCCCGGGCGGCCGAGAGCGACAATTTGATCGCCATGGAAATCGGCGGCACCAGCTGCGATGTCATGCTGATGGGCGGGGGTCAGGTCGCGATTACGGATGAATTGATCATCGACGGCTATCATCTGGCGACGCCATCGGTTGATATCCACACGGTCGGTGCCGGCGGCGGCACCATCGCCCATGTTGACCAGGCCGGCCTGTTGCATGTGGGTCCGCAGGGTGCGGGCGCCAATCCCGGCCCGGCATGTTATGGCCTGGGCGGAGAACAACCAACCGTCACCGATGCGTACATGGTTCTGGGCCGCCTGCGCCCCGGACCCTACGCGGGCGGCAGTGTCACCCTGGACGACAATCTGGCCCGGCAAGCCATTGCGGACAAGATCGCCGCCCCTCTGGGCATCACTATCGAGGAGGCAGCGGCCGGGATTATCCGGCTGCTGGAACAAAATCTACTGCATGCGGTGGAGCATATCTCTATCCAGCGCGGCCATAACCCACAGCGGTTTACACTGGTGGCGGCGGGCGGCGCAGGGCCCATGCATGGCGCCACGGTGGCCCGTTCCCTGGGCTGCCAACGGGCCTATGTACCCCGCCAGGCTGGCGCCTTTTGCGCCTTGGGCATGTTGCACACGGACATTCGCCAGGATTACCTGGCGGTACATTTCGACAATCTGGATACGGTCAGCGAGGCGACTTTGCAACGAGGGTTCGAGCCACTAGATCAACGCGCCGAGGAAGCCTTGACGGCGGACGGTTTCACAGGTGATCGCGCCGTGATCGCCCGGGAGCTGGATTTACGTTACCGCGGCCAGTTGTGGTCGATCCGCGTTGAATTACCCCCCATGGAACCTGGCGGCAAATTTGATCCGAAAGCCGTGCGCGCCGCGTTCGACGCCGACCACCAGAGGCAATATGGCCATACCCAGCCGGGCGGTACGATTGAGATCACGGCGCTGCGGGTGACGGCGCGGGGTCTGATCGAGGCCACAGAGCCAGCCACCGCCCCTCCCGCAGGTGACGAACCAGAACCGACCGCCGTTCGTCAGGTCTACACCGACAGCCAGAACGGTTGGCAGGAAACGCCTGTTTTTGCCGGGGCCGACCTGGGCCCGGGCTTTGCCATGGGCGGCCCCCTTTTAGTGGAGGAGCTGACCACCACGGTCTTCGTCGGGCCACGGGATCGCCTGCGGGTGGATGCGGCTGATAATTTCCTGATCGAGATCGGCGCCTAGTATGAACGCGCAGGAAAATTTGGACCCCATCGTTCTGGCCCTGGTGCAAAACCGGCTGGATCATATCTCGCGGCAAATGGGTTGGGTCATGACCCGGACCGCCCGCAGCCCGATCTTCTCCCAAAGCCACGATTTTTCGTGCTTTATTGCCGATCCCGACGGCACCCTTGTCAGTCAGGCCGATGGCATACCGATCCACACGGGCGGCGGCGGGTTTGCCGTTCGATCTTTGCTGCGGGATTTCGCCGATGACATTGACGACGGCGATGTCTTCATTTTGAACGATCCCTATACCGCCGGCGGCAATCATCTGCCCGATTGGGTGATCGCCCGACCTGTATTCGCGGCCGGAAACCTGGTCGCCTTCGCCTGTAACCGGGCCCATCAGGCCGATATCGGCGGCGGTGCCGCCGGTACATATAATTCCGAGGCCCGGGAAATTTTCCATGAAGGCATTCGCCTGCCGGTCATGAAATTGATCGCCAGGGGCGAAACCCGTCAGGACATCTGGCGTCTGTTGATGATCAACACCCGTACGGCGGAAGCCCTGGACGGTGACCTGCGCGCCATGATCGGCTCCACCAAGATCGGCGCTGATCGCATAACCGCCCTGGTCGAGGAACTGGGCATGTCGCAATATCGCGATTATTTCGAAGGTATCCTGGAACATGCCGACCGCAGTTTCCGCCGCTGCGTCACTTCCATTCCAGATGGCGACTATCATGGCGAGGAAGCCATCGATAACGATTGTTTCGAGCCGCTGGCGGATTCCATTCGGGTGCGCCTGGGAGTGGAGGGCGATGCCCTGGACGTGGACTTTACCGGTACGGCACCGCAGGTACAGGGTTTCAAGAATTCCTCGGTCGCCAACACCTGGTCGGCGGTTTACATGGCCCTGGCGTCCTATTTCGAACCCGACCTGCCGCGCAACGAGGGCACCTTCCGCACCGTCACCATCACGGCGCCCGAAGGCACCATCATTAATGCCAAGCCACCCGCCGCCATGACCATGAACACGGTCTTCGTGGCGCACGAGATCGTGCACGCCATCTGGAAAGCTTTGAACCAGGCCCTGCCTGAACGCAGTTGCGCTGGCTGGTCGAAATCCATCCATGGCACCACCTCCGGCCATGTTTCCGGTAGGGGAGAGGAAAGCCCGTTCGTCATGTATCACTGGAATGCGGCGCCGGGCGGCGGCGCGGTCGAGGGTCGGGACGGTTTCAACCAGATCGGCCATCTGATCGCCCTGGGTGGGTTGGTGCTGCCCAATGTGGAGACTTATGAGCAGCTTTACCCCGTGCGTTTTCACCGCCAGGAATTCCGCACCGATGCCGCCGGACCGGGCGCCTATCGCGGCGGCACCGGTTGCGATTTCGAGGTGGAAATCAATGTCCCCGCCGAATACGCCTTTCGCGGAGAGGGTTTGTACAACACGTCATGCTTTGGCGCTGCCGGCGGTCGGGCCGGTGAACCGGGCGACATGAATCTGACCTTCGCCGGCGGCGATACCGAACAGCCGAAAAAATATGCCGTGCGCCATTTGGACCCCCTGACGCTGCGCGCCGCCTCGCCGGGCGGGGGTGGTTGGGGCGACCCGAAACAGCGGGACCCGGCCAAAGTGTTACGCGATGTGCGTGATGGCGTGGTCAGCCGCGAAGCGGCCGCCGCTATCTATGGCGTGGTCATCGATGCGGATGGGAAAAATATAGACGACGACGCCACCGCCGCACGGCGGTCAGGCTGATGCTCGAGGTTACCATCGAAGGCGAATGCCAAACCGAGTTCTCGAAATTGCGCGACGTCTTTGCCGCCAGCTTCACCGGAGAAAATGAACATCCCGAAGTCGGTGCCTCCATCTGCGTCTATCTCGATGGCCGCAAGGTTGTTGATCTTTGGGGCGGATATGCCGACCGCGCCCGCGAACGGCCCTGGCGGCGGGACACCATCGTTAACATGATGTCCGTGGCCAAGGGCGTTTTGGCGCTCTGTGCCCATATCCTCGTTGATCGGGGCCAACTGAACCTGGACGCCCCTGTCGCCGACTACTGGCCCGAATTCGGCCAAAAGGGCAAGGAAACCCTGCCAGTACGTTTCCTATTGGATCATCGCGCCGGTTTGGCCGCCGTGGATGATCTGCGCCGGGGCATGGCCTATGACTGGGACGCCATGGTGGGGGCGCTGGAGACGACGGCGCCCATGCATCCGCCTGGTTCGACGCCCTGCTATCATTCCATCACCATGGGCCATCTGGTCGGCGAAGTGGTCCGGCGGATCAGCGGTCAGGACATCGGCGCATTCATGGCCGCCAATATCGCCGAGCCATTGGGCCTGGATTATCACTTCGGCCTGAAAGCGGATGAAGTGCCCCGTTGCGCTGATTTCCTCGAGGACGAGGGCCAGGGCCTGGCGGAATATCTGTTGGCCAACCCCGATGCCCTGGCCGCCCGCACCTTTGGCCCGATCGCGGCGGATGAGAGCTTCAACAGCCCGGAATGGCGACAGTCCCTGGTGCCTTCAGCGAATGGGCATGGCAATGCCCGCGCCCTGGCCCGGTTATATGGTGCTTTAGCCCTGGGCGGCAGCCTGGACGGCGTACGGATCATCGGGCGCGACACACTGCTGCGGGCGGCGGCGGAGCAATGGGATGACACCGACCTGGCCACCGGCATACGCATGCGCATGGCCTTGGGCTTTCGCCTCGGCTCGGCTGATACACCCATGGGGCCGAACCGCCGGGCCTTCGGCAGCCCCGGTGCCGGCGGCGCCACGAGTTTCTGCGATATGGACGCCGGCATCGGCTTCGGCTATGCCATGAACGCCAAATATCCCGGCCTCGCCGCCGGGCCCCGGGCCGCCACGCTGGTCGCGGCTCTATACGATTGCGAAATCTGACTGAATTGAGGAGTTGCTATCCGATGAGTGAAGAGATGAATGGTGCCGAAAGCCTTGTACGGACCCTGATCGCGGGTGATGTCAATGTCTGCTTCACCAATCCGGGCACGTCCGAGATGCATTTCGTCGCCGCCCTGGACAAAGTGCCTGGCATGCGCTGCGTGCTGGGTCTGTTCGAAGGCGTGGTCACGGGCGCGGCAGACGGCTATTACCGCATGCTGGGCAGGCCGGCATCAACCTTGCTGCACCTGGCGCCCGGCCTGGCCAACGGCCTGGCCAATTTGCACAACGCCAAGAAGGCGGATTCCGGCATCGTCAATATCGTCGGCGAGCATGCCACCTATCACATCAAATACGACGCGCCACTGACCGCCGATATCGAAGGTGCGGCGGCGCCCATGTCCCATTGGGTCAAGACCTCGCCCTCCTCCACCACCATCGCCGCCGACGGCGCCCTGGCGATCGAGGCCGCGAACCAGACGCCTGGACAGATCGCCACCTTGATTTTACCCGCCGATACGGCCTGGGGACCGGCGGAAGCCGTGGCCGAAACCAAGGCGCCGGCGGCTTTACCCAAGGTTTCCGATGATGCCGTCAAGGCGGCGGCCGAGTTGTTGCGCAACAGCCCGACCGCGACCCTGTTGATGGGCGGCGCGTCCCTGCGGGAACGTGGTTTGGAGCTGGCCGGACGCATTGCCGCCAAAACAGGCTGCGGCATCCTGACCGAGGGCGCCAACACCCGCCTGGAACGGGGCGCGGGCCGGGTGCAGGTCAACCGTATTCCTTACGTGGTGGAACAGGCCCAGGCGGTCATGAAGGCGGCCGGGAACCTGGTTCTGGTGGGCAGCCGCGAGCCAGTCGCGTTTTTCGCCTATCCCGACAAGCCGAGCCTGTTGATGGACCCGGATGCCACCTCCACCAAACTGGCCGGCACGGATCAGGACATGGAAGCGGCGCTGGAGGCCTTGGCCGACGAGTTGGGTTGTCTGGATTTGGCACCCGCCAATATTGCCGCACCCCATCGCGCCGTCTTGCCAAGTGGCGAGATTACGCTGGCCGCCATCGCACAAACCCTGAGCGCCATGCTGCCCGAAGGCGCCATCGTGGTCGATGAAAGCGTGACCTCGGGCCGGGAGTTTTTTCCCACCACCGCCGGCGTCCCGCCCCATGATTGGATGAACAACCGGGGCGGCTCCATCGGTTACGGACTGCCGGTGGCCGTCGGCGCCGCCATCGCCTGCCCGGACCGCAAGGTTATCGCCCTGGAAGGTGACGGCAGCGCCATGTACACCATTCAATCTCTCTGGACCATGGCCCGGGAAAGCCTGGACATCACCATCCTGGTGTTCGCCAACGGTACCTACAACATCCTGCGCGGCGAGTTGACCAATGTCGGGGTCCAAAACCCCGGTCCGCGCGCCGTCGACATGCTGTCAATTGACCGCCCCAGCCTGGATTGGGTTTCCATGGCCAGGGGCATGGGCGTCGAGGCATCACGGGCCAAGACCGCAGAAGACCTGAATAAGGCGCTGGAAGCCGGCCTGCATTCCGAAGGGCCTTATTTGATCGAGGTAGCAATCTAAACAGCCTAACTTTTCAGCGCCTGTTCAATTGCCGGCAAAGCTGTCCCCAGGTCGGCTTGTTCGATTACGGTCTTCAAGGCCAGTAGTTCTGCGCGGATTTGCCCGTCGTTGGTTTTACGCGCATGGGCCGATAACAACCGGCAACGTGCGATGAGGATGTCGGACCAGCGTAGCGGCTCGGCCTTGGTAAATTCCTCCAACCGGTTCGCATGGTATTCGGCGGCATCGAAATGTCCGGCGTTGAGGCTGGCTTCCATGGCATAGCGGTAGAACCAAAGATGGCAGTGTCCGACAACGCGCTCCGCCAGGATTGCTTCGCCTTGCTCAAGTGCGGCGCCGCTCTCTTTCGCGTCCTCCGCGATCAGCCCCAATATGCCCAGTGCCCAGGCCCCTAACAAAGCCCGGCTTGTTTCCACCGCCATGGTCGCGCCCTTACGGGCGGCCGCAATGGACCCAGCACGATCGCCTTGGTGGAACCGGCACAAAGCCATATTGCTCCAGACCAGCGGTTCCCAGACTTTGGCGCCGATGCGCTTTACGATATCCCCAGAGATCTCCGCCTGTTCCAACGCAGCCTCCGGCAGGCCAAATTCGCACAGCAGAGAGCTGTAATTCAGGCGTACGATGGCTTCGGCGCGAAAATGGCCGACACGGCGTATCAACTCCAGACCTTCAATAATACTGCTGCGTGCGTCTCTTAATCTGGCTTGAAGTACCAATGTATGGGCGATAGCCGGCACACCGCCGGCCTGCACGGCGATCAATTCGTGGGTTTTTGCGATATCGTCAGCCAATTGAAAATTGCGGTAGGCAGAGGCCATGCGCCCCTCCATGTATTGACTGTCGGCAATGCCGGAATAGGCCTGCGCCTCGATCTCAACCGAGCCGGCGCCGCGGGCATGGCTCAAGGCCAGCTGCTGTTCACGCTCGCAAAGCGCCGCATCCCCTTGCAAAAATCCGATATTACCCCGCAAAAGATGGATGCGCGCCAGTTCCAGTGGCATATCCTGGGCTTCGGCAAGCGGTTGGGCCTGATCGATGGTCGCCAGAGTCTCATCCGCCTGGCCCAAGACCCGCAATCCGGCGGCAACGCCAATCAAGGCTTTACAGCGCGCGCCATCATCCGGTGCGCTGTCCAATGCGGCGCGGAACGCTGCGATAGAGGGATCGGTTTGACCGGCATCGCGCAGGACATCGCCGCTTAGGAGTTCAAGGCTAAATCGGACATCCGAGGTGATGGCAACTTCAACACCGCGTTTGGCTGCGGCCAGGGCGTCGTCATAGTGGAAGCCGGCGGCAAATGCCCGTCCGGCGGCAAAATAGGCCAAGGCGGCGCCTTCATCATCGGCCTTGTCCAGATGGGTGGCATGGAGCAAGCCATCGCGTTCGCGAAACCACGCGGCGGCCCTGGAATGCAGCAATTGACGGCGCTGGCTCATCAACGAGCCAT
>JABIRL010000017.1 GCA_018667855.1 Rhodospirillaceae bacterium | reverse complement strand
GCGGGTATTTACTGGCCCGGCGAGGGCGCGGTGGAATTATCGCGCATAAAGGAACACTGGCTGCCCGATGCCGCCATTGTCGCGATCACCTTTTATCGGGCGCATTATCAAGCCGATAACCTGGACCCCGTAAACGGCGTCATCAGCGCCTTACAGGTACGGGGAATAAATCCGTTACCCATTTTCGTTGCCTCGCTGAAGGAGCCGGTATCGGCCGAAACCGTCAATGCCATATTCGCCGACGCCCCGCCCGATTTGATCCTCAATGCCACCGGTTTCGCCGTCTCGAAACCGGTCGGCGAACGGGCAGATTCCCCGCTGGAGCGCCCTGGGGTGCCGGTCGTACAGATGATATTCGCGGGCGGCGACGAAGATGACTGGCGTGACAACCTGTACGGCCTTGGCGCCCGTGATATCGCCATGAATGTGGCCTTGCCGGAAGTCGATGGCCGGATTATCTCCCGCGCCGTTTCCTTCAAAGCGGAGGCACGGTTCGACGAGGCGACGCAATCGCCGGTAATTGCCTACAAGGGCGTGCCGGACCGGATCGAATTTGTCTGTAATCTGGCCGCCAACTGGCTGCGATTGGCCAAAACCCCGGCCGGGGAGCGCCGCGTGGCGGTGATTTTCGCCAACTATCCCAACAAGGACGGCCGCCTGGGCAATGGCGTTGGTCTGGATTCCCCCGCCAGTGCCCTGAACCTGTTGCAGGCGCTTGAACTCTCCGGTTATCAGGTTGGCGATCTGCCCGACAATGGCGATGATCTGATCCACAAGCTGGCCGCCGGTCCGACCAATGATCTGACCAATCGCGCGGAACGGAACGGCGGCATTCGATATTCCATTGCGGACTACCAGGCATTTTTCGCTGGTTTACCTGAAGGATTGCAGGAACGGGTCACCGAACGTTGGGGCCAACCGGGCGACGATCCATTTGTCGTGGGTGAGGACTTTGTCCTCTCGGCCTTTCGCCAGGGTAATGTGATCATCGGTTTGCAGCCGGCGCGCGGTTACAACATCGATCCGAAATCCAGCTATCACGACCCCGATCTGGTCCCGCCCCATGGCTACCTGGCGTTTTATGCCTGGCTGCGCCGGGATTATGGCGCCCAGGCCGTTATTCACATGGGCAAACACGGCAATCTGGAATGGCTGCCGGGCAAGTCCCTGGCGCTATCAGCTGACTGTTTCCCCGAGGCGGTATTCGGCCCCATGCCGCACCTCTATCCCTTCATCGTCAACGATCCGGGCGAAGGTACGCAAGCCAAGCGCCGCGCCCAGGCGGTGATCGTGGACCATCTGACGCCGCCCCTGACCCGAGCTGAAAGCTACGGCCCCCTGGCGGAGTTGGAACTGCTGGTCGATGAATATTACGAGGCAGCCGGCGTCGATCCACGCCGCCTGACGCTATTGGGACGGCAAATCGTCGACCTGACCCGTGATATTGGGTTGGACAAGGACGCCGGCATTGCGAAGGGGGACGATGATGACGCGGCCCTGGCCAAGCTGGATAACTATCTGTGTGATCTGAAGGAGATGCAGATCCGCGACGGCCTGCATGTCCTGGGCGGTGGTCTCCAGGACCGCCTGCGCCGGGACCTGCTGGTGGCCCTGGTGCGTCTGCCGCGTCCGGGGGATGATCCCCGTGACAATTCATTGATCCGGGCAATGGCGGCGGATTTCGGCTTCACGTTCGATCCCCTGGATTGTCCCATGGGTGATGTCTGGGAAGCGGCCAAGCCAAAGGTTCTGCAAGAAATTCTGCCCGATACCATTTGGCGCAGCCACGGTGATACGGTGGAACGCCTGGAGGAACTGGCCGCACGCCTGGTTGACGACCGGATGCGCCCGGACCCTGAATGGACGGCCACGATTGCCGTGCTCGGCGCAATTGAAGATCAGGTGGCGCCCGCCGTCGATGCCTGCGGCGCGGCGGAGATCGCCGGCCTGATCGATGGTCTCGACGGCAAATTCATCCAACCCGGTCCCTCCGGGGCGCCGACCCGGGGGCGGCTGGACGTTTTGCCCACGGGGCGAAATTTCTATTCCGTCGACAGCCGCACCGTGCCCACGCCTGCGGCCTGGCAACTGGGTTGGAAGTCGGCCGGATTATTGTTGGACGAATACCGCCAAAGTCATGGCGAGTGGCCCCGGCACCTGGCTATCAGCGCCTGGGGCACCGCCAATATGCGCACGGGCGGCGACGATATCGCCCAGGCTCTTGCTCTTATGGGCGTACAGCCGAAATGGGAGCCCGCTTCGCGCCGGGTCATTGGCTTTGATATTCTGCCGATCCATATGCTGGACCGCCCGAGGGTGGATGTGACCTTCCGGATTTCAGGTTTTTTCCGGGACGCTTTTCCGACCCAGATCGATTTGTTCGACAGTGCCGCCCGCGCCGTCGCGGCGCTGGATGAAAGTGAGCGCGACAACCCCCTGGCCGCGCGCACACGGACCGATATGACACGACTGCGGCAATCGGGACATGATCCTGACGATGCCGAACATCTGGCCGGTTCACGGGTCTTCGGCTCCAAACCGGGTGCTTACGGCGCCGGTCTGCAGGCCTTGATCGACGAAAAAGGCTGGCAGGATGATGATGACCTGGCCAAGGTCTATCTGGCCTGGGGCGGCTACGCCTACGGCGGCAGTGCTGATGGCCGGCCGGCGCATGGCCAGTTTCAGTCCTTGCTTTCGAGTACTCAAGGCGTGGTGCAGAACCAGGATAATCGGGAGCATGATCTGCTTGATTCGGACGACTATTATCAGTTCGAAGGCGGGCTGACGGCGGCCGTGCGGCATTTCTCGGGCGCTCAACCAGCGGTCTATCACAACGATCACAGCCGCCCTTTCGCGCCGAAAATCCGGACCCTGGAGGACGAGATCGGCCGGGTGGTCCGGGCCCGGGTGGTCAATCCGAAATGGATCGCGGGTGTTATGCGCCACGGCTACAAGGGCGCCTTCGAAATGGCCGCGACAGTGGACTATCTGTTCGCCTTCGCGGCCACGGCGCGGGTTGTCTCGGACCACCACTTTGATGCCGTATACGAAGCTTATTTGAATGATGAAGACGTGCTGGATTTTCTGCGCCGCAATAATCCGGCCGCCTTGAAGGAAATGGCCGCCCGCATGGCCGAGGCACTGGAACGCGGCCTGTGGCATGCCCGCTCCAACTCCACGCCGGAAGCACTGCAAACCTTAATCACGGGAGAACAGGGATGAGTGAAGACCAATACGCCCGCGCCAACGAAAAAGCGGCTAATAAAAAGCGCGCCCGGGAGAAAATGCTGGCCACGAAAACCATCGAAAAAGGCCTGTTGATCGTCCACACCGGCAAGGGCAAGGGTAAATCCACAGCAGCATTCGGCCTGGTCGTGCGGGCCATGGGCAATGGCATGCGCGTGGGCGTCATTCAGTTCGTCAAGGGCAAGTGGGAGACCGGCGAGCGGGATATTCTGGAACATTTCCCCGAGCAGATCGAAATCCATGCCATGGGCGAAGGTTTCAGCTGGGATACCCAGGACAAGGCCCGCGATATCGCCGCCGCCCGCAAGGCCTGGGAAAAGTCCAAGGCAATGATCGAGGCTTCCCGGGGGCCAAATCCGGAGTTCGATATGATCCTGCTGGATGAATTGAACATCGTCCTGCGCTACGACAACCTGCCCCTGGAAGAAATCATCGAAACGCTGTCCAACAAGCCCGAGAACCTGCATATCATCATCACGGGCCGCAATGCCAAGGACGAATTGATCGAGATTGCGGATCTGGTGACCGAGATGACCCAGGTCAAGCATCCCTTCCGCTCCGGCGTGAAGGCGCAAAAGGGCATCGAGTTCTAGGCGCGTCATGGTCCATACGGCAAAGGCATTGATGTTCCAGGGCACGGGATCGGACGTGGGAAAGTCCCTCATTGTGGCCGGGCTGTCGCGGGCTTTTGCCAACCGGGGGCTGTCCGTGCGCCCGTTCAAGCCGCAAAATATGTCCAATAACGCCGCCGTCACCATTGATGGCGGCGAGATTGGCCGGGCCCAGCATCTGCAAGCCCTGGCGGCCCGGACACCGGCCAGCGTGCATATGAACCCGGTTCTGTTGAAACCACAGAGCGAGATCGGCGCGCAGGTGATTGTGCGCGGGCAGGTGCGGACCACGGCGAACGCGCGGGCGTATCAGGATCTGAAGGCGGGTTTGTTGGGGGAAGTGCTGGACAGTTTTGCGATCACGGCCAAGGCCGCCGACCTTGTTCTGGTTGAAGGAGCCGGCAGCCCGGCGGAGATCAATCTGCCCGGCCGGGATATCGCCAACATGGGCTTCGCCATCGCGGCCGAAATCCCCGTCGTGCTGGTTGCCGATATTGACCGCGGCGGCGTCATAGCCGCCCTGGTCGGCACCCACGCCGTCATCAATGAGGCGGCCCGGAACCGGGTCAGGGGTTATGTCATCAACAAGTTCCGGGGCGATGTAACTCTTTTTGACAGCGGTTTGGTCGAAATTTCCGAGCGGACCGGTTGGCCTTCCCTGGGCATTGCGCCATTTTTTGCCGAAGCGGTAAATTTGCCGCCCGAAGATGCCGTGGCTTTGGACAAGCCGAGGACCAGCAAGGCGGGTGCCATCAAGATCGCCGTACCGAAATTCTCCCGCATCGCGAATTTTGATGATCTCGATCCCCTGCATGCCGAACCGGATGTGACGGTGGAAATTGTCCCTCCCGGCCGGGCCTTGCCGGGTGATGCCGATTTAATCTTGTTGCCGGGCAGTAAAAGCACCATCGCGGACCTGGCATATCTGCGGCGGCAGGGTTGGGACATCGACATCCTGGCCCATTACCGCCGGGGCGGCCGCATTCTTGGCATTTGCGGCGGCTATCAGATGCTGGGCCGAACGATTGCCGATCCCGATGGCGTTGAAGGCGAGGGGCGGGAAGCGGATGGCCTGGGCCTGTTGGATATTGAAACCGTTCTGTCGCCGGAAAAACGACTGGGGCAGAGCGCGGGCGTACATCTGGAAAGTGGCGAAACGGTGCGCGGCTACGAAATTCATTTGGGCCAGAGCCGGGGACCCGATTGCGCCCGGCCGTTTATCAATATTGCCGATACGCCGGACGGCGCGACCAGCGCGGATGGCAAGGTCGCGGGATGTTATCTGCATGGCCTTTTGGCGGCGGACGGATTTCGCCATAGGTTTCTATCCGGCCTGCGTCACCGCGACGACAGTGGCGTTGTTTATGACCATCTAGTCGATGAGACTTTGGATCGTCTTGCCGAACATCTTGAAAGCCATCTGGATCTGGACCGCATGCTGGAGATCGCCCATGCGGCATGACTCATACAAATGCGGCGACGGCCAGCAGCAAACCGATCACGACGCAGCACAATCGATACAGCCGGCTGCCTCGCAGTATGTCAGACCGTGTGGCAGCACGCCGGCCATCTCCCATCCAGGGGCCATCCAAGGCCTCACCGTGATAGACCCGGGGTCCCGCCAGGGCGATACCCAGGGCGCCTGCCATGGCGGCTTCCGGCCAGCCGGCGTTGGGGGAGGGCTGGACGCCGTGGTCGCGCCACATCATGCGCCAGGCCGCGCGCCCCTCCATGCCGGGCAGGATCAGCGCGCCGAGGCACAACAAAACGGCGGTAATCCGCGCCGCCGGCCAATTTGCGACGTCGTCCAGATAGGCCGCGAAACGGCCGAAATAGAGATAGCGCTCGCTACGATGGCCGACCATGCTGTCCATGGTGTTGATCGCCTTGTAGGCCAGCAGGCCCGGCAGGCCGCACAGCAGGAACCAGAACAGCGGTGCGACGACACCATCGGAAAAATTCTCCGCCAGGGATTCAATGGCCGCTCGACTGATACCGCCCTCGTCCAGATCGGAGGCATCCCGGCCAACGATCTGACTGACCGCATCCCGGCCTTGCCCAACCCCTTGGTCCAGGGCCCTGGCGACGGCGATGACATGATCGTGCAGCCCACGGGCAGCGATAAAAACCGCACCGATGACGGCCACGATAATCCAGCCATATCCGGTCATGGGCGCCAGCCACACGATGGCATTGCCGATCACCACGGCAAGGCTGACCACGATGACGGCCAGGACCGCGCCGCGTTTTATTTGTTGCGCCTGCTCGGCCTTGGGGTTGCGCAAACGGAATTCCAGGGCGGTGATCAAACCACCGATCCAGGCAATGGGATGGCTGATACGGCGGTACAGCCATTTCGGATCACCCAACAGCCAATCCAGTCCATAGGCCGCCAGCACAGTCACGACGCCGAGGCGCCAATCGCTGGCCAAAATTGCTGGAAATATAGAGTCCAAAATGGATGCATCCATGCTATGCCCCGTGGTCCCCAGGAATGCCGGATTAATCGGCGCTGGGCAAGGGCGGCGCATCGAATTAATTGAGTATTTGAGGCAAAAATGACGAATATAGGCATTATGGTGTGCGGCCACGGTAGCCGGGACGAGGACGCGGTCAGCGAGTTTCAAAGCGTCGCTGATGGTATTCGCGCCCGCCTGCCGCAATATGACGTGGACAGCGGGTTTCTGGAGTTCGCCACGCCGATTATTCGCGAACGTCTGGATGCCCTGCGGGAACGGGGAAACAAACGCATCATCGCCGTGCCGGGCATGTTATTTGCGGCCGGCCATGTAAAGAACGATCTGCCCTCGGTCATCAATACCTATGCCGCCCAGCATCCGGAGCTGGATATCACCTATGGCCGGGATCTGGGCATGGATATGAAACTGATCCGTGCGGCGGGCGATCGGGTACGCGAGGCCATGGCCGAAGCCGGTGATCATATCTCGGCGGAAGAGACGTTGTTGGTCGTGGTGGGTCGGGGCGCCTCCGACCCGGACGCGAATTCCAATATTTCTAAGGTCTGCCGCCTGTTGTGGGAGGGGCTCGGCTTCGGCTGGGCGGAAGTCGCCTATTCCGGTGTTACCTTTCCCCTGGTGGAGCCGGGACTGCAACATGCGGCGAAGCTGGGCTACAAACGCATCATCGTATTTCCCTATTTCCTGTTCACCGGCATATTGGTGCGGCGCATCTATCATTACGCCGATCAGGTGGCGGCCGAGCATCCGGATATCGAATTCGTCAAGGCGCCGTATCTGAACGACCATCCCCTGGTCCTTGATGCCTTCGCCGATCGGGTGCAGGAGGCCCTGGAAGGCGCCAACAACATGAACTGCCTGATGTGCAAATATCGGGAGCAGGTGCTGGGTTTCGAGGCCGAGATCGGCCTGCCCCAGGAAAGTCATCACCACCATGTGGAAGGCATTGGCACGGGCAAGATCGAAGACGGCGAATTCGATCCGACCGAACATGTCCATCACGGTCACGATCACAGCCATGATCACAAGCACGACCATCAGCATGACCACGACCACGGTAACAGCGATGAACACAGCCACGACGACGGCCACGATCACGACCATCACCCCTATCCCCATGCGGACCATCCCTTGGGTCCGCGCAGTATGTTGAAGAAGTAAATCGCTGATGGGCGACCCCGCCGCATACGATTACCTGCGCGATCCGGGCGCCATATATCAGCGATCCTTCGAAATTGTTCGAGCGGAGGCTGATTTTTCCCGCTTGCCGGAAAACCTGCACGATGTCGCGGTCCGTCTGATCCATGCCTGCGGCATGACCGATCTGCCGAACGATCTGGCCTGGGACGGTGATCCCGCCGCCGCCGGCCGTTCGGCGCTGCGGTCCGGGGCGCCAATCCTGGTGGATGTGGAGATGGTGCGCCATGGCATAATCGACCGCGCCCTGCCGGCGCAAAATCGTATAATTTGCAGCCTGAACGATGACGGCGTGCGGGAAGAGGCCCAGACGCGCGGCGATACCCGCTCCGCAACGGCTGTCGAACGCTGGCGGGATGATCTGGCGGGTGCCGTTGTCTGTATTGGCAATGCACCCACGGCGTTGTTCCGGTTGCTGGAATTGCTGCGTGACGGAGCGGCGAGCCCGGCTGTTATCCTTGGCTTTCCCGTCGGGTTTGTCGGCGCGGCTGAATCCAAGGAGGCCTTGGCGACGGCGCGGCTTGGCATTCCCTTTCTTACCCTGCGGGGCAGACGGGGCGGCAGTGCCATCGCCG
>JABIRL010000103.1 GCA_018667855.1 Rhodospirillaceae bacterium | reverse complement strand
GGGCGATCACATAGCCCTGAATCATCTCGGTGACTTCCGGCCCGATCATGTGGGCCCCCAGCAACGCGCCGGTCTTGGCATCGAATACGGTCTTGGTCAGGCCATTGGTATCGCCGAGAGCGATGGCCTTGCCGTTGCCGACAAACGGGAACTTGCCGATCTTTACCTCGTAGCCCTGTTCCTTCGCCGCTTCTTCGGTCAGGCCCACGCTGGCGATTTGCGGCCGACAGTACGTACAGCCGGGAATGTTGGAGGTGTCCAGCGGGTGAGTATCGAGCCCGGCAATGTGTTCGACACAGATCACACCTTCATGGCTCGCCTTATGGGCCAGCCACGGCGGGCCGACCACATCGCCGATGGCGTAAACACCCGGCTCTCCCGTCGCCATCCATTGATCGATGACGATATGGGCCCGGTCCACCTCGATTTTCGTGCCCTCAAGACCGATATCCTCCACATTGCCAACGATACCGACAGCAAGGATAACCCGGTCCACGGTGATGTCCTGGCTCCCTTCGGCGGTTTCAACGGTGGCGGTCACATTATCCGCGCCGCTCTTCAGGCCTTTGACCGTCACACCCGTGTGGATGGTCATGCCCTGATCACGGAACGACTTCAGGGCGAGCGCGGAAATATCGGCATCCTCCACCGGCAATACGCGGTCCAGCACTTCGACGACGGTCACTTCGGCTCCCAGATCCCGGTAGAAGCTGGCGAACTCCATGCCGATGGCGCCGGAGCCTACCACCAGCAGGGATTTGGGCATGGCGTCTGGCACCATGGCCTCGCGGTAGGTCCAGATGGTCTTGCCGTCCGGCTCCATGCCCGGCAGCGTCCGCGCCCTTGCGCCGGTGGCGAGGATGATGTTGGTGGCCTTGATTTCGACCGCGCCGTCCTTGGTCTCGACAGAAACCGTCCCAGGCCCGGCAAGCTGCCCGCGGCCGTCATAGACCGTCACCTTGTTCTTCTTGAGAAGATGAGTAACGCCGGCATTGAGTTGCCTGGCCACCTTGCGCGACCGGGCGACGATTTTTCCAATATCGAAGGATATGTTGCTGGCCGAAAGGCCGAACTCATCGAGCCCGTGCAGGATGTGATGGATTTCCGAACTGCGCAGAAGCGCCTTGGTGGGAATACAACCCCAATTGAGACAGATGCCACCGAGATGTTCCGCCTCGACGACGGCGGTTTTCATGCCAAGCTGGCTTGCCCGGATCGCCGCCACATAACCGCCCGGTCCGCCGCCAATAATCACTGTATCAAAGTTGTCTGCCATGAATTTCTTCCAACCCTAGAGACCTGCACGCAACTGCTCGCAGAATATGGTTAACGCTATCCTACGTAAGTAATGTCGAGGGGGCGCCGGGACAATGGATGGTTAGAGCAGCATTGCCGGCGGATATTCGATCAGCCGTTTGATGGCGCTCAGTAGTTTCGCGCCCGTCGCACCATCAACCACCCGGTGATCGCAGGACAATGTGCAACTCATCACCGTCGCCACGGCCAGTTCGCCATTCTTCACGACCGGCCGCGGTTCGCCCGCGCCCACCGCCAGGATAGCCCCCTGCGGCTCGTTGATGACGGCATCGAATTGTTTGATGCCGAACATGCCGAGATTGGAGATGGAGAAGGATCCGCCCTGATATTCCTCGGGCATCAGCTTGCCATCCTTGGCCCGTGTGGCGAGGTCTTTCATATCCGCGGAAATTTGCGCCAGGCCTTTTTGTTCGGCGTGCCGGATGATCGGCGTGATCAGGCCTTCATCAAGCGCCACCGCGATGGAGATGTTTGCGGTGTTGTAGCGCCGCATCTGCCCCTCGCCTTCCCAACCGGCATTGGCTTCGGGGACTTCCATCAGGGCCATGGCGCAGGCCCGAATGACAAAATCATTGACCGACAGCTTACCGTCTTCGAGACGTTCGTTGAGGTGCGAGCGGACTTTGAGAAGTTCATCGATCTCGCAATCGACGGTGAGATAGAAATGCGGCACGTTGGATTTGGAATGCACCATCCGCTCGGCGACGACCTTGCGCATGGTACTCATGGGCAGGATCTCGTAATCGTCGCCGATCGCAGCCTCTGCCGGTGCAGAGCCCGCGGGCGCCGGAGCGGCCGCCGCAGCGGCAGGCGGCGATGCCTGCGCCTTGGTTACATCCGCCTTGACGATCCGGCCTCCGGGGCCGGTTCCTGCGATTGCGGCTAAATCGATGCCTGCTTCCGCTGCCATGCGGCGTGCCAGGGGGCTGACGAAAATCCGGTCACCGGTTGCCGCCGCTACGGGGGCAGCGGCGGAAGCCGGCGCCACACCATTGCTGCCACCCATGGCCAGTTCCACATCGGCGCGGGTGATTTTACCGCGTGCGCCCGTCCCCGGGATCGATGCAATTTCAAGTCCCGCCTGTGCCGCCATGCGTTTGGCCAGGGGCGTTGCAGAGACGTCCCCGGACGTGATCGCCGGAGCCGCCGGGGCTATGGTTGCTGCAGGTTCCGGAGCCGGTGCCGCGGAAGGTGGCGGCGGAGAAGCCTCGGCGCCCTCCAGTGAAGCGGAATCTTCGCCGTCTTCCAGGATCAATCCGATGACCGTGTTGACCTGAACGCTTTCGGTGCCATCCGGCACCAGTATCTTTCCGAGAGTCCCTTCTTCGACGGCCTCGACCTCCATGGTCGCCTTGTCGGTTTCGATTTCGGCCAGGACATCGCCGGACGCAATGGAGTCGCCCTCTTTCTTGTGCCAAGTCGCGAGATTCCCCTCGGTCATGGTCGGTGACAGGGCGGGCATCAGAATTTTGACGGGCATGGTATTGCTATGAAATCCGGGTCAGCGTTTCAGTCGCGGTAGCAGACGGATTTTGCCGCCTTCGCGATGTCTTCGGGCTGCGGTAATGCCAGAACTTCGAGATTAGCCGCATAGGGAAGCGGCACATCCACCGCGGCAACCCTCGCAACCGGCGCATCGAGCCAGTCGAAGGCCTGCTCCATGATGGTCGCGGCGATCTCCGAACCGATACCGGAAAAGGCCCAGCCTTCCTCGGCCGACACCACCCGGTTGGTCTTCTTGACCGACCCGATGATGGTTTCCACATCCAGCGGGCGAATGCTGCGCAGATCGATTACTTCCGCATCAATGCCCTCGGCGGCCAGTGCTTCGGCAGCCTCCAGCGCCTTGCCGACCATGATGGAGAACGCGACAATGGTGACGTCACTTCCCGAACGCACGATTTTGGCCTTGCCCATGGGCACCGTCCAATCGGGATCGGTGGGTACGTCGAAGGTCTGGCCGTAAAGAATTTCATTCTCGAGAAAGATGACCGGGTTGGGATCCCGTATGGCCGTTTTCAGCAGCCCCTTGAAATCGGCGGCGCTCCACGGAGAGACGACTTGTAGTCCGGGAATATGGGCGTACCAGCTGGCAAAGCATTGCGAATGCTGCGCCCCGACGCGGGCGGCGGCGCCGTTGGGACCGCGGAAGACGATGGGACACCCCATCTGGCCACCGGACATATAGTTGGTCTTGGCGGCGGAGTTGATGAGCTGATCCATGGCCTGCATGGCGAAATTGAACGTCATGAATTCGACGATGGGGCGCAACCCGGACATGGCCGCGCCGACCCCAAGACCGGTGAAGCCATGCTCGGTTATGGGCGTATCGACGATGCGCTTGTCGCCGAATTCGTCCAGCAGCCCCTGACTGACCTTGTAAGCGCCCTCATATTGCGCGACTTCCTCCCCCATGAGGAAGACATCGGGATTGAGCCGCATCTCCTCGGCCATGCCGTCCCGCAAGGCTTCGCGCACGGTCATGCGTGCCGTCTCGCCGGTATAGTCGGTTTCCGCCGCGACCGGCTGTGCGGCCGGTGCAGCGGGGGCTGCTGCCGGTGCGGGCGCTTCGGCGGCGGGTGCCGGCGCTGGGGCCTCCGCGGCGGGTGCCGGAGCGCTGGCCGCGACCGAAGAAGCGTCTTCGCCGTCCTCTACGATAACGCCGATGATTTCGTTGACCTGAACGCCTTCGCTGCCATCGGGCACCAGTATTTTTCCGAGAGTGCCTTCATCGACGGCCTCGACCTCCATGGTCGCCTTGTCGGTTTCGATCTCGGCGAGAATGTCACCGGCCTGAACCTGGTCGCCTTCTTTCTTGTGCCACCGCGCGACGTTGCCTTCCGTCATGGTCGGAGAAAGCGCGGGCATGAGAATATTGATGGGCATGATGGGCGTTCGCTTTCTGTCGCCTAGGCGCTTACGAGAACATCGGTATAGAGCTCCGAGGGATCGGGCTCGGGGCTGTTCTGGGCAAAATCCGCCGCCTCCGAAACGATATCCCTGATCTCGCGATCGATGGCCTTCAACGCGTCTTCGGTGAGCAGGTTTCGCTCAACCAGCATGTCGCGCACGTGGCTGATGGGATCGCTCTCATCGCGCACTTTTGCAACTTCTTCCTTGGTCCGGTATTTGGCGGGATCGGACATGGAGTGGCCGCGGTAGCGATAGGTCTGCATCTCAAGAATGTAGGGACCCTTGCCGGAGCGGCAATGCTTGGCCGCCATCTCACCGGCCTCCCGGACAGCTTCCACATCCATACCGTCGACCTGCAGTCCAGGGATATTCAATGTGGATCCCATGAGGTGGAGATCCTTGGCGGCGGAGGAACGTTCGATGGACGTGCCCATGCCGTACTTGTTGTTTTCGATCACATAAATCACCGGCAACGACCACAGAGACGCCATATTGAACGCCTCATGGACCTGGCCCTGGTTCGAGGCGCCGTCCCCGAAATAAGTCAGGGTGATGCCGCCGTCCTGGCGATAGCGCTGCGCGAAGGCGAGCCCGGTTCCAATGGAAACCTGGGCGCCGACGATGCCATGGCCGCC
>JABIRL010000121.1 GCA_018667855.1 Rhodospirillaceae bacterium | reverse complement strand
GTTGATCCGGGCGGCGCAATTGGGGGTGCGGGAAATATCCCTCGGCATGCCCCATCGCGGCCGTTTGAATGTTCTATCGAACCTTATGCGCAAACCGTTCACGGCGATATTTTCGGAGTTTCAGGGCCAATCGGGCCATCCCCAGGATGTGCAGGGCTCGGGCGATGTGAAATATCATCTGGGCACCTCGGCCGATCGCGAGTTAGGCGGCCACATGGTGCATTTGTCCTTGGCCGCGAACCCCTCGCACCTGGAAGCCGCCGATCCGGTAGTGCTGGGCAAGGCGCGGGCCAAGCAGGATCAGATGAACGATCACGAACGGGGCAAGGTCATGGCCCTGTTGATGCATGGCGATGCCGCCTTCGCCGGGCAGGGTCTGGTGGGCGAATGTTTCGCCCTGTCGGATCTGGATGGCTACACCGTCGGCGGCACCATTCATATTATCGTCAACAATCAGATCGGCTTTACAACCAATCCCAATCTTTCGCGCTCATCGCCTTACCCATCCGACGTGGGCAAGATGGTGCAGACGCCCATATTCCACGTCAACGGCGATGACCCGGAGGCAGTTTGTTATATCGGCAAGATCGCGACCGAGTTCCGCCAGCAGTTCAAGAAAGACGTGGTCATCGACATGTACTGCTATCGCCGCCACGGCCATAACGAGGGCGACGAGCCGGCTTTTACCCAGCCCTTGATGTACAAGGCGATCAGCCAACATCCCACCTCGCGGACGATCTATTCGGAAAAACTGGTGTCCGAAGGCGTCGTCAGCCAGGAAGAGGCCGACAATGTTGTGGCCGATTTCCAGGCCCGCATGGAACAGGACTTCGAAGCCGCCTCCGGCTACAAGCCGAATAAGGCGGATTGGCTGGAAGGGCAATGGCAGGGCCTGGAGAGAGCCCGCGGCGAGGCGCGCCGGGGCGATACCTCGGTCAAAATGAATACGTTGCGAAAAATCGGCAAAGTACTGACCGAAGCGCCAAGTGACTTCAATCTGCACCGCACGGTCAATCGCCAATTAACCGCCAAGCGCGCCATCATCGACAGCGGCGAAGGCGTTGACTGGGCCACGGCGGAAGCCCTGGCATTCGGGTCGTTGTTGCTGGAGGGTTTTCCCGTCCGTCTGTCCGGCCAGGACAGTGCTCGAGGTACCTTCTCCCAACGGCATTGCCAGTTCATCGACCAGATGGACGAACACACCTATACGCCCTTGAATAATCTGAGCAACAAGCAAGCCAATTTCGAGGTCATAAATTCAGCCCTGTCGGAAGCGGCGGTGTTGGGTTTCGAATACGGCTATTCCATGGCCGAGCCGCGCGGCCTGATCATGTGGGAGGCTCAGTTCGGTGATTTCGCCAACGGCGCCCAGGTCATCATTGATCAGTTCATATCATCGGGCGAAAGCAAGTGGCTGCGCATGAGCGGCCTGGTCATGCTGCTGCCCCACGGTTTCGAAGGCCAAGGGCCCGAGCATTCCTCGGCCCGGTTGGAACGCTATCTGCAACTTTGCGCCGAAGACAACATGCAGGTCGCGAACTGCACCACGCCGGCAAATTACTTTCACATCCTGCGCCGGCAATTGCACCGCAAGTTCCGCAAACCGCTGGTGTTGATGACACCGAAGTCGCTATTGCGGCACAAACGCTGTATCTCCAAATTGTCGGAATTGGGGCCGGGTTCTACATTCCATCGGGTGCTGTGGGATGAGGCGGACGGTGATCGAAATACGCTAGCCGCCGACGATAAAATTCGCCGGGTCGTGATGTGCAGCGGCAAAGTCTATTTCGACCTTGAGGAACAGCGCAACGAGGCCAAGAAGAAAAACGTTTATCTATTGCGCCTGGAGCAGATGTATCCCTTCCCCAAGGCGGCCTTGACCAACGAGTTGGCCCGCTTCCCCAAGGCGGAAATAATCTGGTGCCAGGAAGAACCCCAGAACATGGGCGCTTGGTGGCATGTCATGCCGCGTTTGGAACAGGTGCTGGTCAAGATGGGGCACAAATGCCAGCGGCCAAAATATGCCGGCCGGTCGGAAAGTGCCGCCACCGCCGCCGGTTCCATGGCGGTGCACCAAAGAGAACAAGCTACTTTAGTCGCCAAGGCGCTGGGACTTTAAGCGCAAACATAAGGACGAGGGCCTTAAGATGATTGATATCTTGGTTCCCACATTGGGCGAATCCGTGACCGAGGCGACCGTGGCCCGCTGGATGAAACAGCCCGGCGAGGCAGTGGCCCAGGACGAACCCCTGGTGGAATTAGAAACCGACAAGGTGGCGGTGGAAGTCCCCGCGCCGTCCGCCGGCGTTCTGAGCGAGATCGCCGCCGGCGAGGAAACCGTCGTCGCAGTTGGCGGATTGTTGGGTCGGCTCGACGAAACCCAGACCGCGACAGCCGCGCCGGCCGCCGCACCGGAAGTCCCGGTTGCCGCGGCACCGGTACCGGCGGCGCCTGCTCCGGCTCCGGCCCCAGTGGCGCCAGCACCCACGGCCGCTGTGACCATGGCGCTGTCCCCGGCGGTGCGTCGCCTGGTACAGGAACATGGCTTGAATGCGGCCACCATCCCCGGAACGGGCAAGGATGGGCGTTTGTTGAAGGAAGATGTGCTGAACTACGTCAAGGCCGGCGGCGCTGCGGCTGCGCCTGCCCCCGCGCCTGCGTCTGCTCCGGCGGCAGCGGCGGCATCACCGGGCTCTGCACAACAGGTCATTCCAGCCGCCAGCGTCGCCGCCGCGCCGGCGGGCAACGACGATGTGGGCCTGCGGGCCAATGCAGGGCTGGAAGAAATTGTCCGCATGACCCGCCTGCGCAAGACCATCGCGCGGCGTCTGAAGGATGCGCAAAACACCGCCGCCATGTTGACCACCTTTAACGAGGTGGATATGTCGGCGGTGATGGCGGCGCGCAGCAAATACCGCGACGTGTTCGAGAAACGCCACGGCAGCCGCCTGGGCTTCATGTCATTTTTCGTGCGCGCCTGCACCCAGGCCCTGGCCGAGGTGCCGGCGGTTAACGCCGAAGTAGACGGCGACAATCTGATTTACAAAAACTATTACAATGTTGGTGTCGCCGTGGGCACGCCCCAAGGTCTGGTGGTGCCGGTCCTGCGTGATGCGGACAAGATGTCCTTCGCCGATATCGAAGGCGGCATCGTCGATTTCGGCCGCCGCGCCCGTGACGGCAAGCTGGGTATCGATGAAATGCAGGGCGGCACTTTCACCATTTCCAACGGCGGCGTGTATGGCTCCCTGTTGTCCATGCCGATCCTCAATCCGCCGCAATCGGCGATCCTGGGCATGCACAAAATTCAGGACCGGGCCATGGTGGTGAATGGCGAGGTGGTCGCCCGGCCCATGATGTATCTGGCGTTGAGCTATGACCATCGCATCATCGATGGCCGCGAGGCGGTCACTTTCCTGGTCCGGGTCAAGGAATGTATCGAGGAACCAGAGCGCCTACTGTTCGAGATTTAGCGAGGTCCTGACATGAGTGAAGATACCTTTGACGTCGTCTTCATCGGCGGCGGCCCCGGCGGCTATGTGGGCGCCATCAAGGCGGCCCAGCTTGGTCTGCGCACGGCCTGTGTGGAGCTGCGCGGCACCTTAGGCGGCACCTGCCTGAACGTGGGCTGCATACCCTCCAAGGCGTTGTTGCAGTCCTCGCATCTGTATCACGAGGCCGAAGCCGAGTTTGCCCAACACGGCATCAAGACGTCCGGTCTGTCCCTGGATCTGAAGGCCATGATGGCCCGCAAGCGGGAGGTGGTGGACGGCTTGACCACGGGTATCGAAGGTCTGTTCAAGAAGAACAAGGTCGAATATATCCCCGGCCGCGGCCGCATTACCTCGCCGGGTTCGGTCCAGGTTGAGCTGAATGGGGGCGGCGAACGGACCTTGACGGCGGAAAACATTGTCATTGCCACCGGCTCGGACGTCATGGGACTGCCCGGCGTGGAGATCGACGAAAAAACGGTCGTGTCTTCCACCGGAGCGTTGTCGCTTGGCAAGGTGCCGAAGCATCTGGTGGTCATCGGCGGCGGTTATATCGGGCTCGAAATGGGCTCCGTCTGGGGCCGTTTGGGCGCCAAGGTCACGGTGGTGGAATTCCTCGACCGTATTACGCCCGGCATGGATGGGGAGCTCTCCCGCCATCTGCAACGGGCCTTGACGGCTCAGGGCATGGAGTTCCGTCTGAGCACCAAGGTAACGGGGGTCAAGAAAGCCCGGGGCGGCGTCGAGTTGTCGGTTGAGCCCGCTGCGGGCGGCGAGGCCGAGACCCTCAAGGCCAATGTGGTCCTGGTTTCCATCGGGCGCAAGCCGTTCACCGATGGCCTTGGCCTGGCCGAGGTGGGCGTGGCCATGGACGATCGCGGCTTCATCCCCGTGGACGAAGATTATCAAACCAATATCGCCGGCATTTTCGCTATTGGCGATGTGCTGCCCGACCGTCCTATGCTGGCCCACAAGGCGGAAGACGAGGGCGTGGTTCTTTCCGAAAAACTGGCCGGCCATGTGGGCACGGTTAATTACGACGCCATTCCCGGCGTTTGCTACACCTGGCCCGAAGTCGCCACCGTGGGCAAATCGGAGGAAGAATTAAAGGCCGCTGGCATCGCCTATAACAAGGGCCGCTTCAGCTTCGCCGCCAATAGCCGGGCGCGGAGCAGCGGCGACCGGGAGGGGGGCTTCGTCAAGCTGCTGGCAGACAAGGAAACCGACCGCCTGCTGGGTGCTCACATCATCGGCCCGGACGCCGGCACCATGATCGCCGAACTGGTCCTGGCCCTGGAAATGGGCGCCTCGTCCGAGGATATCGCCCTGACTTGTCATGCCCATCCCACATTGAACGAGGCCGTCAAGGAAGCCGCCCTTGCGGTCACCGGCAAGCCGCTTAATATGTAAGCAAATATTCGGAGGGGATATGGCAAATTTTTCAATTGACCATCTGCATCTGCTGAGCCGCGATGCCATGGAGACGGCCAAGTACTATGAAAAAATGTTCGGCGCGAAATTGATACCCTCGACCGGGGCCAACGGGTTGCCTCGTTGCGACGTGGACATCAACGGACAGATCTTTCGCGTGACCACGGCCGAGCCGGATGTCCGCGGCCCGGCGCCGGGGCCCCATCAACAGCTTGGCGTGGACCACATCGGCCTGCATGTCGAAGATATGGACACAACAGCGGCCGAATTGGAGCGGCTCGGCGTGGAATTCGCCATCGCGCCGAAGACCGTCCGCCCAGGCGTCAAGATCGCCTTCATCAGTGCGCCCGACGGCGTCACCATTGAATTGGTGCAAAGCAACGAAGCTTGATGATCCGACGGGATCGTATTGGTGGATAGCGCCATTCCGAACAAATAGCGACGCCCTGCCTGCGGGCCGCCGCCATGGGCTCACCGCGTCCGACGCAATGTCGACCGTTCCATCCAATTGTGTCCTATCCGACAATGACCTTGGGTGGTTCGCGCCGGCGCACCGCACTTGGCCAAGGCACCTTGAACCTTGAAAACCTGACCGCCGACGCGTTGAGCATCGCTGCGTTGGGCGGTCCTGTTCTGGTCGAATGTTCCATTGGTGTTTCGGCCGCTTTCCATCACGCCCGCATTTTCACTGGCCATCGTCAACGTAGATGCCATGGACACGGCAATGGTCAGCGCCACGATGCTTACGGCATTCTTGAATGACAACATCTGTAGTCTCCTTTGTCTCTCTCGCTGGCCACATATTCGCGGCTCCAGTGATGAAAGATTTAGAGACTGAATGTTTCGCCCGCATTCCCGGTAGTCGGAATTGTGGTTTCAATTGTTGCAGGAATCAGGACAATCGGGAATGAAATTTTAATGAGGCCGCGGATGTTATTCGACTTGATCCGTGATCTGGCGGCACAATTCAAGGACCCGGGGGGCAACATCGTCCAGACGCTCGGCCGCTTGGCGCAGACCGGCCGAGGCAGAGCGGATCATGGTTTGGTTGACGCGGCTTTGCGACGCGGTCTCCAGGAAAGCCTTGGACTGCTCGGCGACCAATTCCGCTTCCATCATGCGGTCCTCCGGCAGCCTGGTCAGAATATCCCGTAAGCCACTGAAGGACCGGCGCAGATTGCGTTGGACCGCTACATCCCCATTGGGCATGTTTTCAATATCATCAATCACGATTTTCATCGTGCGTCGTATTTCACTTGTGTCCGCCATAAAGCCCGTTCGAATGTCGCCTTCGATTAATATCCATCTTGCCAGCGATAGGGGAAAGTTGCGAGTGGAATTTTCGCTGCTTCGCCAATCGTTGCAATGTTTTACGGCATATTGCGCTGGGGCTAAAGCCCTTCTCTTCATTTCCAGGTTAGAGCCCCATGCGCTTGCCAATGACATTGCGTAAAATTTCCGAAGTACCGCCGCCGATCGGGCCCAGCCGCGCCTCGCGGAACAGCCGCTGCATCTCGCCCGCCATATAGCCGGCCCCGCCCATGATCTGCATGCCCAGGTCCGCGACTTTGTAATTATTTTCGGTCGCCACGACCTTGGCCGTCGTTGTCTCGATCACTGCGTCTTCGCCCGCATCCAGCATGGCCGCAGCATGAAACGTCGCCAATCGAGCCATTTCGGTCAGCATATGCATATCCGCCAATTTATGACTGACGGCCTGATAGGCGGTAATGGTTTTGCCAAAGGCCTTACGATTGGTGGCGAAGTCTTTTGCGATTTCCAGTATTCGCATGCTGTGCCCGGCGGAGGTGGCGGCCAGCAACAGGCGCTCCTGGTTCAGGCCCCGCATCAACATGGGCCAGGCGCCGCCCTCTTCACCGAGACGGTTTTCCAACGGTATGCGCACATCGTCAAAGAAAACCTCGTTCGGCAACGAGGTGCGCGAGCCCAGGGGATCCATGGGCCGAATGGTCAGGCCCGACGATTCGCTGTCCACCAGAAACAGACTTATCCCCTTGTGACCGGCGTCGGGATCGGTCTTGGCGGAAACCACCATCCAGTCGCTGACATGGGCGTTGGTGATATAGATCTTTTGTCCGTTGATGACATAATCATCGCCGTCCCGTACGGCGCGGGTACGAATTCCGGCGGCATCGGAGCCGCTGTCCGGTTCGGAATAGGCAATGCACATCTTCAATTGCCCCTTGATCAAGGCCGGCAGCATCGCCCGCCGTTGCGCCTCCGAGGCATGGTATTGCAAATGCGAAGCGCCGTAGATCGACGTGGTCATGAAGCTGGATCGGATGCCGTAGTGGTAATAGCCCATGGCCTCGATGAAAACAGCCATGTCCATGTTGGAGGCACCTGCCCCGCCATATTCCTCGGCGATGGGCAGACCCAGCCAGCCGTCCGCGGCAATGGCTTGAAACGCATCCTCGGGAAAAGACGATGTCTTGTCCAATTCAAGCATCTTGTCCGCCGGCAATACCCGACCCAACAAGCCAAGAATGCTGTCGCGCATAAGTATTTGGTCGTCGCTGAAGCCGAATGTTTTGTAGGGCATAAAGCTTGTGGTCTCCTAAAGTCTTGGTTCTCTTACGGCCCGATAGGCTCGGGCCATGTCCTCGGCCATTTGAATTTTCCCGGTCGTCATATCACGCGCCAGCAAGGCCAGATTGCCCCGAGCCTCACGCAGACCCGCCGCGCCCGCCAGACGCCACCACATATAGGCGCGCACCGGATCCGCCGCCGTGCCCAGACCCTGGCGATAGATATCGCCCAGATTGAACATCGCCATGGGCAGGCCCTGCCGGGCCGACCGCAGATACCATTGCAGCGCCACCACCGGATCCTGGCTTACCCCGACGCCGCGATCATAGAGCGAGGCAAGGGCATATTGTCCGTAACGGTCACCGGCCGTGGCCGCCTGGCCATACCAACGGGCCGCCGCGACGGCGTCCGCCTCCAGTCCCCGACCCTTTTCATACATATCACCCAGATGGACCTGAGAGGGGCGGTGGCCGGCCCCGGCGGCGCGGCCAAACCATTGTGCCGCCGCTTCTAGATCCACTGTTGTTCCCCGACCTTGCAGCAAGGCAAAGGCATAACGGAATTGCGCCCGGGTCAGCCCCGCCTTGGCGGCCCGACCATACAAAGCCACGGCCTTGGCCTGATCCTTTTCGACACCACGGCCGCGCTCGTACAACAGACCCAGACCATATTGGGCATTGCCATAGTCCTGGGCCACGGCCCGTTCGTACAAGCCGGCGGCGCGAATATAGTCACGGTCCACGCCCCGGCCGTCGACATAGAGAATTGCCAAGTTGGTCAGACCTATGGGTTCGTCCTGGGCCGCGGCTTTTTCATAGAATTGCAGGGCTTTGGCCAGATCGATATCTACTCCCTGACCGCGTTCGTACAACAGACCCAGATTGCTGTAAGCCGGGGCATATGCTTGCGCGGCGGCGAGAGTGTAAAGTTCAATCGCCCGCGGCTGATCCCGTGCACCGCCCCGTCCGCTGCTCAACATGACCGCCAGATTGTGCTGCGCCCTGCCATCGCCCTGATCGGCGGCCTTTGTATACCATTGCCGCGCCTTGGCTTCGTCTTTGGCGACGCCGGCACCCATTTCGAAGGCGGCGCCCAGATTAATCTGGCTTTCCACCAAACCACCCCGAGCTGCCTTTTTAAACCAGCCCACCGCGGTACCGGGGTCGTGCTCAACCCCACGGCCCTTTTGGTACAGCAGCGCCAGATCGTTCTGCGCCATGAGGTGGCCGCCCTGGGCCGCCATGCGGTACCACTTTGCCGCCGCCCCATAGTCCCGGCCGACCACCAGACCTTGTTCATGGAACACACCCAGCCGATACTGACTGTTGTCGTGTCCGCCATTTGCCGCTTTTCGGTACAGGCGCATGGCCTCCGGCACATTCTTGTCGGTTCCGGCCCCACGAAGGAACAGGGCAGCCAGATTGGCGGTCGAAAGGATGTAGCCCTGCGCCGCTGCCTCCCGAAACCAGGCCGCCGCCGACACCAGGTTTTTCGGTCCCCCCTGTGCCAGGGCGTGCATTATGCCCAGACTGTCCTGGGCTGCTGCATGCCCATTATTCGCGGCCTCGGCGAACCAACGGCGGGCGGCGGGGAAATCCACCGCGACGCCATGGCCCAATTGATAGCGCAGGCCTATCAAATATTGCGCCTGCCGATCACCGTTGCCGGCCTTTATTTCCAACGCATCGATGGTTTGCCCTTGTACGCCGCCGGGAAACACATGCGGGGCATGGTCGTCGGGCAGGGCAGCCAGGACGGGCTTGGCCGCCAAAACCAGCGCCGACAATCCGGACAACACCGCAACCGTAACGATGCGGCAACTCAATCGGCGCATCAATCGACGCTGGGAGATTTTTCTTTCCCTTTCGCTTCCGATACCGCGAGCCGGTCCATCACGGCACGCCCTTGATCGGTCAAGCGGCAAACCAGCCAATCGGGCTTCAAAGGGTTGGCAACCCAGGGTTCGGCCCAACCCGCCTTGACGCAGGCGCGAATGGTACGGACATCGATTTCCTGGCCCTCGTCATCGAATAAGGGCAGTTTTCCGCCCGGTTGCGAGATACCGCGGCGAAGATAGCGAATTTGGCTTGTGCTCGGTTTTGCCATGCCCGCAACATTATGCCATTCCGGGGGCAAGGCAAAGTCTCACGACGAACGCCCGACCTGCAGGACCCGAAAACTCATCGATTCGAAAAAAGTCGGAGTTGTTGATTCATTAATGATAATCGGTACTTGACAAAATGGTGCGGCGCAACATATAAACATTGTGTTCCATAGTTACACACCCTGATTAAACAAATGGCGAGAGCGTATTATGCTTGATAGCAAGCCGCGCCGGGGGTGCCTTTGGCCCATGTGGCCTCATGGCGACCACCCGTCCCACCAATACTGCGGTGACCATCGCAGCCAAGGCAGTTCCTATTGCGACGAGCACAAGGCAAAGTCGATCCGTGATCTGGAGATCGAACCGCGCCAGCCGTTTATTCCGCGCAGGAAAGCAGCCTAGGGCAAGACCCTACGCTGTAGGGGCGATGCCTTATGTCGGGCGCCCTGAAAGACCCTACAAATATCAATTGGTAGATTGAAGCAGCGTATTTCGGCGGCGCAACCCC
>JABIRL010000005.1 GCA_018667855.1 Rhodospirillaceae bacterium | reverse complement strand
CGCAGGACATAATTCTTGAATTGATGGATCATGCCGCCGTAGCCGAATTCTTTTCGAATGGCGCCCAGGGCCCGCGCCTTCTCGGAACGGCCAAGCTCAAAAGCTTCCCAGGTCGCACGAACATTCGAAATATTCTTGATGGAAATCAACGCACCGCTCACGCCGACGCCGCCGGCCAGCGCCAGTGCAAGTACAAATATCGTCCCCAACGTCGCAATCTTGGCGTTATTCATGAATTTGGCCAATCAGGCGCTAACCGACGAATTGATTGTCCGCCGTTCCCCGCCTCTTACTAGCCTGCTGGAACAAGATATTGCAAGACCGCACAGCTACTTTGCCGCAAAATGAACTCGGGGCGGATAGGGGACGGGAAAGCACGACGGCAGTAGCTGCAGATATTATCGGCGGCGCCATTCTCCGGTCTTCGGAACTTGAAACATGTTCCTTGGAATGCCGTTCTTTGTCATTCCTAGGTGACCATGTCCCGCAACTCCCGGCGCAGCACCTTGCCGACGGGGGATTTGGGAATGTCCTCGACGAATTCAATGCGCTTGGGCACCTTGTAATTCGTCAGCCCATCACGGCAATGGGCAATCACGTCTTCTTCCGTGAGTGCCGGATTGTTGCTCACGATAAAGGCCATGGGCACTTCCGAGGAGCGTTCATCGGGGATGCCGACAACGCCGACTTCGACCACGCCGTGCAGCGTGGTGATGACGTCTTCGATCTCGTTCGGCGAGACATTGAAGCCCGAAACCAGAATCATGTCCTTTTTTCGGTCGACGATTTCAATATAGCCGTCTTCATCCATTACCGCGATGTCGCCGGAATACAGCCAGCCGTCCCTGATTGTCTCCGCCGTGGCCTCGGGCCGGCCGAAATAGCCTTTCATGACGGTCGGACCCTTGAACAGCAATTCTCCGGGCGAGCCGATGGGCTGCTCCACATCGTTGTCATCAACAATGCGCACCTCCATGCCCGGCACCGGAATGCCGACCGAGCCAAGGCGATTCTCGCCGATCGGGTTGAAGCTCATGACGCCGCAGCATTCGGTCATGCCATAGCCCTGGTAGATTTCGATGCCGGTCGCATCCGTCCAACGCCGGGCCACGCCGGTCTGCTGCGCCGCGCCGCCCGAGCCGCAGACATTGACGTTCTTGACCAGATCACGGTGGAACCACGGCTCCTCCAACAATGCGGCAAACAACGTATTGATACCGGTGAACCGGGTGACATTGAAATTCTCAAATGCCGTTTTCAGATTTGATGGCGGCCTGGGCGAGGGTATCAGAACCAGATGATCGCCCGAGGCAAGGCCAGCTACGAAAATCAAAGCGAAAGCAGTGATGTGATAGAGCGGCAGGATCACCAATTGAGTATCGCCGTTAAATTCCAGCACATGTTCCACCATGGCCGAGGCTTGGCGGCCGTTGGCCAGGATGCCCCTATGGCTCAACTCGGCCCCCTTGCTCCGTCCCGTGGTGCCGGAGGTATATTGGAACAGAGCCGTATCCGTACCTATCAGCCCCTCGGTATAGGCCGCTATATCGCCGCCCTGGCGCGCCGCCTTGCCGGCCGCCAATGCGTCGGCGAAACTGACATGGGCATGGCGCATATCGGGAATGGCTTTCTTCACTTTTTTCAGCACAAAGCCGATGATCGCCTTTTTCAGGAAGGGAAAGAAATCCAGCAGGGAAATCTTCACCACCTTGCGCACTGGCGTTCGGGCGATAACCTCGTCCACCTTGTCGCCGAACATATCGATGATCACCAACACTGCGGCCTTGGAGTCATTTAGCTGATGCTCCAGTTCCGGCGCGGTGTAGAGCGGATTGATATTGGTGCAGATCGCCCCGGCCAGAAGGGCGCCCGATGCCGCGATATTAAAATCAATACAATTGGGCGTCATCATGGCAACGGTTTCACCGCGCTGCAGCCCCGCCGTCTCCCGCAGATAGGCGGCGAAATCTTTCGCGTGCTCAAGATATTCGGCGTAGGTAATGGTTGCCGCCGCGCCGTTGGGCAAAATTGTGGTGGCCGCCGGTCGGGCGGCGTATTTCGTGCCGCAATCATTAATCAAGTCCACCAAGGTGGCGTGTTCCATTTCGGCCACGTCGAAATTCTTGGCCGCATCGGTGTAGTACTTATGCCAGGGTTCGGACATTGGTTCGCCTCCATCCCAATAAACCTTGATTTTATGGTCGCGACGGTATCGCGATTTGCACGGTAAAACAAACACTTGCTAAACTCATCATCGCATTTCAATGATCGGAACGGACATCATGAAAATTACCGGCTGTGAAACCCTGCATTGTGGCGCGGGTTGGCGAAACTTTTCCTTTTTGAAATTATTGACCGACCAGGGCGTGACGGGCATCGCGGAGTATAACGAAAGCTACGGCTCGAAGGGTCTGACAGGGGTTATCGAGGCTTTGGTGGAAACCCAGATCGGCCAGGACCCCCGCAACCACGAAGCCATCTCACAGAAGCTCTATGCCATGACACGGCAGGCGCCGGGCGGCATCAATCAACAGGCCATGGCGGCGATCGAAAACGCCATGATGGACATCAAGGGCAAGGCCCTGGGCGTGCCGGTCTACGATCTGTTGGGTGGCGCCGTGCGCGACCGCATGAAGCTTTACTGGTCCCATTGCGGCACTTACCTGATGAATCCGGTCGCCTCGAAAGCCATCGGCCAGCCGCAACTGCGCAACCTTAATGATGTTGCGGCCCTTGGCGCCCGGGTGCGGGAAAGCGGCTACAAAGGTTTGAAAACCAATATCTTTCGCTTCGGCGAAGAACCGCCCCTGCACATGCCCGGCTTCGGACGCGGCCCCGGTTATCCCGAACTGAACGTGGAAAAGAACGTCATCGACGATCTGCGGGCCCAGTTACAGGCTTTCCGCGACGGTGCCGGCCCCGACATCGGCATCCACCTGGATATTAATTTCAACTGCAAGACCGAAGGCTATCTGCAAATCACCCGGGCCCTGGATGATCTGGGCCTGACCTGGTTCGAGATTGACCTCTACGACCCGGAGGCCCTGCGCCACATCCGCAATTCCGTGGCCACGCCCATCGCGTCATGTGAAAGCCTGTTCCGGCTGCGGGAATTCCGGCCCTTCTTCGAACATCATTCCATGGACGTCGCGATCATCGATCTGCCCTGGAACGGCATCTTCCATTCCATGAAGATCGCGGCCATGGCGGAAGCCTACGAGATCAACGTGGCGCCCCATAATTTCTATGGCCATCTGTCGTCCATCATGTCGGCCCATATGTGCGCCGCCGTGCCCAACTTCCGCATCATGGAGATCGATGTGGATGACGTGCCATGGAAGGATGACATCGTCACCTATGTGCCGGAGATTGAGGACGGCCACCTGCTGTTGCCCAAGGGACCGGGCTGGGGCACGGAATTGAACGAAGACGTCATTCGCGCTCATCCGCCGATTTAGGAACCCAAGTCATGAAATTTGTCATCTTGGGCGCCGGTGCCCTGGGCACGGTGATTGCCGCCTATCTTGCCCGTGCCGGCGAAGACGTCTCGCTCATCGCGCGCGGAGAACGGGCCAAACATCTGGCCGCCAACGGTGTCACCATCACCGGATTGGAAGATTTCACCGTGCCGGTGGAAATCATTACCGATCCGGCCAGTTTGAATAGCGCCGACGTGTTGATCCTGGCGGTGAAGACTTACGACAGCGCGGACGCCATCGCCTCCGTCCGTCATATGGAAGTGGGAAGTGTTTTTTCGATCCAGAACGGCGTCATGAAAAACCAACAGTTGGTGGCGGCGTTCGGGGCGGCCCACGTATTGGGCTGCATTTCCATGATTGGCGGCTCCATCGAACCGAACGGCGCGGCCAGTTTTGTGATGAATAATCCCACCATCATCGGCGAAATCCCTGGCGGTCACACGGACCGGGTGGCAGAAATCAGCAGGCGTTTCAGCGACGCGGGTCTGGCGAGCGGTACCTCCGCCAACATCATGTCGGAGGAATGGTCGAAATTCGTCAGCTGGCTGGGCCTCTCCGCGCTTTCCGTGATGACCCGGGCGGAGACCTATAAGTTCCTGTCCGACCCCGACAGCGCCCGTATCGCCGTCCGTATCATGCGCGAGACGGCGCAATTGCCTCACGAATTAGGTATTCCGCTTAATGACGGCCCGCCCTTCTCCATGGATCAGATCATCACGGGCAGCGAAGATGACGCCGTCGCCTCTCTGCAGGCGCGCGGCCAAGCCCAGAGCAAAACCGCGCCGAGCTTCCGCCAATCCATGCTGCAGGACGTGGACAAGGGCAAACGGATCGAGGTCGAGGAAACCTTTGGCGACACAATCCGCCAGGCCAAGGCCCACGGCATCGCCATGCCGACGGTGGAGACCTGCTATCATATATTGGCGGGGATCAGCCGCCTTTCCGAATGACCTATGACTTCCCGCTTTGCAACCGTTAAACTTGCCCGATGTCCGATGGTACACAACGAAAACTGGCCGCGATCGTCTCGGCCGACGTGGTCGGTTACTCCCGTCTCATGGGCGTGGACGAGACGGGCACGCTGGCGGCATTGCGGGCACATCGGGCGGAATTGATCGATGGCCTAATTGACCGACACGGCGGCCGGATCGTCAAGGTCATGGGCGATGGGCTGTTGTTGGAATTCCCCTCCGTGGTGAACGCGGCGCATTGCGCCATTGAATTTCAAACCGGCATGGCGGCGCGCAATGAGGCTGTCGATGAAGACCACCGCATCATATTCCGCATCGGCATTAATCTGGGCGACATCATTATCGAGGGCGACGATATTCTGGGCGACGGCGTCAATATCGCCGCCCGCCTGCAGGAGATCGCCGCGCCGGGCGGCATCGCCATCTCCGCCCGCGTCCACGAGGACATCCAGGACCGTCTTGAGACCGATTTCGAGGATACCGGCGAACAGAGCCTCAAAAACATCGCCCGGCCAGTTCGGGTCTGGCAATGGACTGCCGAAAATAAGGCAGCGCCGGTGGCGGTCGATGAAGCGCTGCAACTGCCGAGCAAATCCTCCATCGTCGTGCTGCCGTTCAACAATATGTCCGGCGCTGGGGAGCAGGATTATTTCTCCGATGGCATCACGGAGGATATAACCACTGAACTTTCCCGCTATAGCGAGCTGTTCGTCATCGCCCGCAATACCGCCTTCACCTACAAGGGGCAGAACCACAACATTCTAGAAATCGCCCAGGAACTTGGCGTGCATTTCGTGCTGGAAGGCAGTGTGCGCAAGGCCGGCGACAGGGTGCGCATCAATGCCCAGCTGATCGATGGACAAAACGGCAGCCACCTATGGGCGGAACGTTTTGACGGCGGTATCGAAGAAATCTTCGATCTGCAGGACGAAGTCACCCACCAGGTTGTTAGCGCGACCGTACCACAGATCGCCGAGGCCGAATTGGCCCGTATGCGCCGTGGCGAACGGATCTTTGACGCGGCATACGATCTGGCCTGGCAGGCACGCGGCGATCTGGTGCAGTCGGGGCGGCAGTCCGACCCCGCGCTTTTGGACGTGGCCAAGGAAAAATCCCGACAGGCCATCGCCATGAATGAGCGATGCCTGGCCGCCTACGCCACTTTGTGCATAGCCTATTGGGTGGGGATGTTGAGGGCCTGGACCGACGACCCGGAAGAAACCTTGCGGCTGCTGGATCAAACCGCGCGAAAATATGTCTCGCTCAACCCGAACGACCATTTTGCTCATTTCAGCGGCGGTTTGGCCCATATGATGTCCGGGCGGGGGCCCGATGCGATCCGAAATATGCGCCACAGCAATTCCCTGAACCCCAACGACACCTTTGTACTGTCCATCCTGGCCAATGTAGAGGCCCATATGGGGCACTTCGATGAGGCCAAGGCCCATGCGGAGCAATCAATCCGACGCAACCCCAAGGGCACCCTTGATACCGGTTCGGCCTATCTCGCCCTTTCCCAGGTCGCCTACGTGGAAGATGGCGAGAAATTCCGGCACTTTGCCGAAATGGCCATCCAGCATGATCCCACGGCGCCCCTACGCCGCGCCATGATGATCGCCCATGCGGTTGAGATTGGTGACGAAACGTTATTGCAGGAACATTGGCAGCATCTAAACCGCGTTGCGCCGCGTTTCCTGGCCGACAGACTCGAAAACCGGGAGAACCGATTTTACCACGCGGAAGCCCCGAACGAACGAATTCTGGCCGCCTTGGAAAAGGTCGACCTGTCCAATGGCGCCTTGAAGTCTGACTACCTAAAGTCTGATTAGCGGCGATGAAGGCCGAATTCCTGCAAGCCGCACAGGAACTGGTCGCGAAAGCCGGCATCGGCGAGACTTTCCAAATCACTTACAAATCCGTGTTCGGCGCCGTCGCCGCATACGCCGACGGCAGGATCTTCCTGACCTGCGGCAAATTTGGCATCGCCCTGAAGCTGCCCGAGGAAACCTGCCGGTCACTTATCGAACAAGGCCATGGCGAGCCGCTGAAATATTTCGAAAAAGGCCACGTCAAGAAAAGCTACGTGGTTTTGTTTGATCCCGTGCTCAACGATCCGGAGCGCATGACGGCCCTGACGCGTCAAAGCGGGATGTTTACGCAAGAGATCGATTAGAATGCGCCCTCTACTATGCTAGCATCGCGGCTGAGGAGAGCGGCATTTGCAGCAACAGAACCGTAGGCTGGCGGCTATCGTTTCGATGGATGTTGTCGGCTATTCCCGACTAGTTGGTGCCGACGAGGCAGGAACCCTGGCCAAGCTGCGGGACCTCAGAGCGGAGCTGATCGATCCCGCTATCGAGGAACATGGTGGCCGCATCGTCAAGATCATGGGCGACGGCCTATTGCTGGAATTCGCCTCTGTCGTCAATGCGGTCAAATGTTCGATTGCCATACAGACCGGCCAGACCGCACGCAACAAAGGCGTGGCCAAGGATCGGAGGCTGGATCTTCGTATCGGTGTCAATTTAGGCGATATCGCCATAGATGGTGATGATATCCACGGCGATGGAGTCAACGTGGCGGCGCGACTGCAGGCTGCGGGAGAGCCCGGCGGCCTGTCCGTTTCGGGCGTCGCTTATGAAAGCCTGGGCACCTTGATTGATGCGGCGTTCGAAGACGCAGGCGCGCAAGACTTCAAGAATATCGCCCGCCCCGTCCAGGTTTGGCACTGGCGACCCAACGCATCTCCTTCCGCTGCGAAAGAACCGCAATTATCCCTGCCCGACAAACCCTCCATCGCCGTATTGCCGTTCGACAACATGTCGGCCGATCCGGAGCAGGAATACTTCACCGATGGCATTACCGAAGACATCATTACCGAGTTGGCCCGTTTTGGCCGCCTGTTCGTCATCGCGCGCAATACGTCCTTTGCATTCAAAGGCCAGACGCTGGACGTACAGGAGGTGGCGCGGCAACTGGGCGTACACTTCGTGTTGGAGGGCAGCGTCCGCAAGGCGGGCAACCGCGTGCGCATCACCGCCCAGTTGATTGACGGACAAAGCGGTAACCATGTCTGGGCCGAGCGCTACGAGGATGTCCTCGAAGATATTTTCGACCTGCAGGAACGGATCACCCGGCAGATCGTCGCGTCCATGGTGCCGGAGATCGAGGCGGAGGAAATGCGCCGGTTGGAGCGCGGCCAGCGACGCTTTACCAAGGCCGATGACCTTTCCTGGCGCGCCTGGAAAGCCTTGCACGATGCCTCATTCATGGGGCGGTCCGAGCTATGTCTGGAAGCCACGGGTTATGCCGAAGAGGCAATCAAGGAAGACCGGAACTGTGCCCTTGCCTGGCAGGTATTGAGCATGAGTTACAACTGGCGCCTGTTCTATGGTTGGACCGACGACCGCGCCGGAGCAGCGAAACAAGGTCTTGCGGCAGCCGAAACGGCAATTGCCTTGGCGCCGCGGGAATGTTTATCGTATTTCGCCCGGGGCATCATCCAATCGGTGTCGGGTGAACGCGCCACCGGCATCGCGGACATGCGCCATGCGCACGAGCTTAATCCCAACGATGTCATGGTGATGCTGTTTCTGGCCTGGACGGAATCCAGCATGGGAGAAATGGATCGAGCCAAGGATCTGGCTGATCGCGCCCTGCGCATGAGTCCGAAAGAGGCCTGGATTGGCAATGGTTATCTGGCCTATGCCATGGCTGCGTTTGTTGAAAGAGACCTCGAAGTCCTGCAAAAATGGTCAGAACTGGCTATTCAGAGCGGACCGACCGCACCCATCCGCCGCGTCCTGATGATTTGTTACGCCTCCGAAGTCGATGACGATAAACTGTTGAGGATACATTTGGACAAACTCAACAGCTTTGCTCCGGATTTTGTTCCCAGCCTTTTCAGGGGTGATTTCAAGGCTTTCCAGAAACCGGAGCACAACGCCTTGCTGCTGGACAGTATGCTCAAGGCCGGTTTCGCCGCGTCAACATGAGCGAGGCGGTTACGAGCTAACCCACCTTGTCGCCGCCGATCTGGGTGCGGCGCATGATGCGTTGCTGCTCGTTGGGAAAACCATCGCGGCGGTGCAGGGTACAGCGGTTGTCCCACATGACCGTATCGTGAAGCTGCCAGATATGCTCCCAGCAATATTCGGGGCGCACGGCGGCGGCCCAGATTTCATCCAGCAGCGCTTCGCTGTCTTCAAGCGCCATACCGACAATATAGGCATCCTGACGGCGGCCCAGATAGAGGCACTGGCGCTGGGTTACCGGGTGGGTCCGGATCAGGGGATGGACCGCGCCCGGCGCCTCACCGGCGTTGGCTGCTTCCTCGAACCCGCGACGCAATCCGCCGACAGAGGTATGGGCGGAATCGTGCTTCAGGCTCAACCCTTCGATACGGGCCCGCAAACGGGACGGCAGCCCTTCCAGGGCGGCGTACATGTTACAAAAATGGGTCAGCCCTCCACGATCCGGAATAGCCCACGCATGCAGGATCGAGGCGACGGCGGGCGCGGGGTTATAGGACATATCCACGTGCCATTGGGCTTCCAGATTGCCCAGACCGCCGATGGGCCGGCCGTTCTCGACAACGTTTGAAATCACCGTGACGTAATGATTGCCAGGTACTGAATTCTGATCCGCCTTCCCGACCGGACGCATGTCCAACGGGCCAAAATTCTGTGAAAACGACATCAATTGATCATCGCTTAACTTGGTTCCGTGAAACCGCAGCACTAAGTGTTCGGCCCAGGCCTCGTTGATCGCGGCCAGCGCGTCCGATGCCAGGGGTTTCGTCAAATCAAGGCCCTGTATGTCGGCCCCGATACCGTGTCCTGATTTTTCGATTTCCAACTTACCCATCCGCCCAAAACCTAGCCCGTCAACATGATCGAAACAATCGCGACCAGGATCAATGCAATACCGGCCAGCTCCATTCTAGAGGTCTTTTCCTTGAAGAAAACGATGGAGGCAATGAAGGTGAAGATCAGTTCGATCTGACCCACGGCCCGCACATAGGCCGCGTTTTGCAGGGTAAAGGCGGTGAACCAGCCGATGGAACCCAGAAAGCCCGCCAAGCCTACTGCCCCGGCCGGTCTCCAATGGCGGAACACCTCCCTCATCTGACCCGGTTCGCGCAGCAGAAGATAGATCCCCATCATAACCGTTTGCATAACCAGGGCCATGGTGAGAGAAAAAGCGGCCCGGATCAGCACATCGCCATCTTCCAGCGCCAATGTCGCGCCCCGGAAAAACACCACCGAGGCACCCAGAAAAGCGCCGCAAACCAAACCGACCAGGGTCGATTTCTCGAACAAAGACGTCGCCAGATTAGCCCAGGTGACGGAAGTTTGCGCCATGGAGAGAACAACCACGCCGGTCATGCCGACCACGATGGCGCCGGTACCGGCCAGACTGACCGTGTCCCCCAGCAGGATCAAACCCAGGATGGCTATTTGCAGGATCTCGGTCTTAGAAAAGGTCGTACCCACGGCGAAATTGCGCAGTGAAAACAGGTACAAAAGAATGAAGGTGAAGAGAATCTGACTGACACTGCCCAGCAGGCAAAAGACCAGAAATCTCATATTGATGCCCGGCAGCTCATAGTCGAACTGCGTTACCAGTGTCCCCAATAATATGAGTGCCAGGGGCAAGGCGTAGATAAATCGCACATAGGCCGCACCGCCCGTGGAAAGATGTCCCTTGATGTACTTTTGCAGGGCCGACCGCAGGTTCTGCATGAAGGCGGCAAAAATCGTGATGGGAATCCAATAAGAGAACACTGCTTCCGCCTAATCTATCGCGATCAGGGCGGCGGCAACGTCCCGGCCCTCGGTCAGCAGGACATTGTAGGTACGGCAGGCGGCACCGGTGTCCATGGCCTCGATCACGACGCCCCAGTCCCGCACCTTGGCGCGGACATCCGGCTTGATCAGGGCGCCGCTGACCCCACAACCCAGCAACAGCACCCCGACCGGCTCTGTGGCATCCCGCACGGGGGCCAGATCGTCTGCGCTTAGATTTTCGATATCATCAATGGACCACGCCAAGGTTTGGCGCGGCAACACCAGGATGGAGCCTTTGTGCCGGGTGCCGGAAACGCGAAAACCACCATCGCCATAACCTAGGATCAGCTGCCGATCGGCGGCGACGGGGGGTGTGATGTCCATGGTTTACGGAGCGGGCTTCGCCACGCTTTGATCTCCGCCGCTTCTGTGCCGGTCGCCCAGACCAAGGATGATCAACAGCGGCGCGGCGATGAAGATCGAGGAATAGGTACCGACGATAACGCCCCAGATCATGGCGAAGACAAATCCCTGGATCACCGCCCCGCCAAAGACGAACAGAACCACGAGCGCCAGCAATGTGGTGACGGAGGTCATGGTGGTACGAGACAGCGTGTCGTTGATAGCCAGGTTCAAGACGTCCGGCAGGCTCTTCGCCTTGTACTTACGCAGGTTTTCGCGCACCCGGTCATAGACCACCACGGTGTCGTTGATGGAATAGCCGACGATGGTCAACAACGCGGCAATAGTGGAGAGATTGAACTCCATCTGTGTCGCCGCGAACATGCCGATGGAGAGGGCCACGTCATGCACCAGGGCGACAACGGCGCCGACCCCGAAATGCCATTCGAACCGGAACCAGATGTAGATCAGCATCAGAACCACGGCCAAAAGAATGGCGATAGCGCCGGCCTCGATCAGTTCGCCGCTAACCTTGGGACCGACGAATTCCGTACGCCGGTAATCAACCCCTTCGCCCAGGGCCGCCCGCACTTTCGAGACCGCCGCCTGTTGCGCGGAGGCATCGCCGGGCTGTTTTTCGATCCGGATCAGTACCGTGTCCGCGGCGCCGAATTCCTGCAAGGATACTTCGCCCAGGCCCAAACCACCCATATTGGAACGCATATCGCTCAAATTGGCCGGACCGCTTGTCTGCACCTCGATCAGAATGCCGCCGCGAAAGTCGATGCCGAAATTCAAGCCCGGCGTGGCGGCAAGGATAAGCGACAATACCACCAGGATCGCCGAGCCCACCATGGCAGGCTTGCGCCAATTGATGAATTGAATATTTGTCTTTTCGGGGACCAGTTTAAGCTGAAACATCTATCATCCCCTAAATCGGCAACGCCGCTGGCCGGGTCCGCCGCAGCCAGAACACCAACATCAATCGGGTCACCACCACGGCCGTGAAGACGGAAGTGATAATGCCGATGCCCAAGGTCACGGCAAAGCCCTTGATCGGTCCCGATCCCATGGCGAACAGAATTACGGCGGCAATCAAGGTTGTCAGATTGGCATCAAAAATTGTGCCAATGGCCCTTTGATAGCCCGCCTCCATCGCCGCGAACGGCGTCTTGCCGGTGCGAATTTCCTCGCGTATGCGCTCGAACACCAGCACGTTCGCGTCAACCGCCATGCCGATGGTCAGCACAATGCCGGCGATGCCCGGCAGTGTCAGGGTGGCCTGCAGGATCGATAGCGCACCCATGATCAGGAACAGATTGATCACCAGTGCCAGATCGGCGACCAGACCGAACAAGCCATAGGACAGCACCATGAAGACCATGACGGCAACAAAGGCGATGATACAGGCGATCTTGCCGGCGGCGACGGAATCAGCGCCCAAGGCTGGGCCGACGGTGCGTTCCTCTAATATCTTCAATGGCGCCGGCAGGGCGCCTGCACGCAACAGCAGGGACAGATCCTGAACTTCTTGCACGGAGAAATTACCGCTGATAATGCCGGTGCCGCCCAAAATAGGCTCCCGGATCACCGGCGCGCTGATCACCCGTTTGTCCAACACGATGGCGAAGGGTTTACGCACGTTCTTGGCCGTGGCTTCGCCAAAGCGTTTGGCGCCGACACTATCGAACCGGAACGAGACAACGGGCATGTTGTCTTGAAAGGTCGCGGCGGAATCTACCAGTGTATCGCCGCTGACCATAACCCGCTTGCGTACCACATACATATTGGCGGGGCTGCCGTCGGGATTACGTTCGTCGGACTCCAATAATTCCGAGCCGGGCGGCGTGCGCCCCCCCGCCATGATTTCAGCCGGCGATGTTGTCAGATCAACCAGACGAAAGACCATTTTCGCGGTCTTGCCCAAAATCGATTTCAGACGCTCGGGGTCCTGCAGGCCCGGCACCTGTACCAGAATGCGGTCGTCGCCCTGGCGCTGGATGGTCGGCTCCCGCGTGCCTAGTTCATCAATGCGACGGCGTACGATCTCGATCGATTGTTCGATGGCGCTGCGGCGGCGTTCCTTGATGGCCTCTTCCGTCAAGACAACGCTGATCTGATTGCCGTTGACCACCGATACCTCAATATCGCGGGCACCCGGCATCCCCGAAACGCCGCCCTGAACCGGCACCGACAGCTTCTTGATCTCCGCCACCGCAAGATCTAACTGTTCGGGCTTGCGAATGGACACCGTGACCGCATTATCCCGCAGACCGAGATCGCGATAACCGATACGCTTGCCGCGCAGGGCGGGACGCACGGAATCGACCAAGGCGTTCAGGCGCTCCTGTATCACCACGCCGGCCTCAACCTCCAACAGCAGGTGCGAGCCACCTTGCAGATCAAGGCCTAGATTGACTTGCTTATGGGGCAACCAGTCCGGCAAACCACCGGCGATTTTTTCCGACAGAAAATTGGGAATCGTGAAGACCACGCCTGCCAGGCACAGCACGGCAACCAGGACGATTTTCCAGGGGGCGAAATAAAGCATCTGCTAAGGCGCGGCCGGCTACTTCTTGCCGCCGAAACCAAACAAGGATTTCTTTTCGGCCGGCGCATCTTCGCCGCCCTTGCCACCGTCATTGCCGCCGTCCCTATCACCGTCATCTTCCGCCTTGCTATCCGCCTTGTCGTCGGACTTGCCGCCCGCGACCGGGGCGCCCTTGGACAGGACATCGGACAAGGTAGCCGAGATCACCTTAACCCGGACATTTTCCGCCAATTCGACCTGCACGGTGGTGTCATCGATGACCTTGGTGACTTTACCGAACATGCCGCCGCCGGTGACCACCTGGTCACCCCGGCGCACACTCGCCACCATTTCACGATGTTCCTTGGCTTTTTTCTGTTGCGGCCGGATCAAGAAGAACCAAAAGACCACGAATATCAGCAGCAACGGCATCAGTTGCACGAACATATCACCGCCGCCGGCACCGCCGGCCTGCGCAAAAGCGGGCGAAATCAGCATGAAGAATTCTCCGGTAATTAGCTTGGGGCGGGCGG
>JABIRL010000006.1 GCA_018667855.1 Rhodospirillaceae bacterium | reverse complement strand
TGTCCGCGCCGCGTTCAGCCCGGTGATTTCGGAAGCGCTCGATCGGTCGGACGGTATTTACCATCCGGAGACCGGCGATCTGATTGCACAGGGAGAGCTCGGCCTGCCGGTGTTTGTCGGCACCATGCAGTTCGGCACCAAATGCGTGATCGAGCGGGCGAAGAATATCAAGCCGGGCGACGTCTATATCGTCAACGACCCCTATCTCGGCGGCACCCACCTGATGGATGTCCGGTTCGTCAAACCGTTCTTCTATAAGGGCGAGCTGTTTGCCTGGCTGGCCAATACCGGTCACTGGCCCGATACCGGCGGATCGGTGCCGGGCGGGTTTTCGGCCAAAGCCACCGAGGTCGAACAGGAAGGCCTCCGACTGCCGCCGGTCAAGCTCTACAAGGAAGGCGTGATGGATGAGGAAATCCTCTCCATCGTGCTGTCCAATATCCGGGTCGCCAGTGAAACGGTAGGCGATATCATGGCGCAAGCGGCCGCCCTTCGGGTTGGCCAGCGGCGCCTGACTGCGTTATTGGACCGCTATGGCCGGGATGTGGTGGAGGCGGCCATAGATGAGATGCGGGCCCGTGCCGCCCAGCAAATGCGTGCCAGTATTGCCCATATTCCCGACGGTGATTATCACGGCGTTGCCTGGGTGGATTCCGACGGCGTTGTCAACGAACCGTTAAAGGTCGACCTCAGAATCGAAAAACGAGATGGCGATTTGTATTTTGATCTGTCGAATTCGTCTCCACCCTGCAAGGGGCCGATGAATTCGGTTATCGCCACGACCCATTCCGCCATATATCTGGCCATGAAGCATATTTTCCCCGAAGTGCCGATCAATGCCGGTACGTTCGAACCGCTGCATATTACCGACCCTGTTGGAACATTCCTTTATGCCGAATACCCCCGCCCGGTTTCCGGCTGCGCGGCGGAGGTTAGCCAACGCATCGCCGAGGCGGTATTCGCCGCCCTGGTCGCTGCCTTGCCAGACCGTCTGTTCGCGGCGCCTGCCGGAACCTCCGGCAACTTTGCCCTGGGCGGTATCGATCAACGCCGGGAGAAACCATACGTGATGTATTTGTTCACCGGCGGCGGCTATGGCGGCAGCCAGCAGATGGACGGTTTGAGCAACGGCTGCTCCACTATCGGGATATCCACCATGCAGCCGGTTGAGGTGTTGGAGCAGCGCTATCCCATTATTTTCAAACAGTTTGCGCTGCGTGAGGGGTCGGGCGGCGCTGGCCAGCAGCGTGGCGGCTTCGGTGTCAACTACACCATAGAACTGCGCCAGGGCTGGGGTCGGGCCTCCTTTGTGATGGATCATGGGCGCCATGGCCCGCAAGGGGTGCTGGGCGGCGAGGATGGCGCCGTCAACGTGGTGCGGGTGGAGCGGGGTGGCGAGGTCTATATCCCACTCCACCTGTCCAAGGATCAGGATATCGAAGTGGCCGAGGGTGATATCATTCATGTCTCCACACCGGGTGGCGGCGGCTATGGCGATGCCCGCCTGCGTGATCCAGAATTGATCGCGCGCGATGTGCGACGCGGTTATTACAGTTCGGAACAGGCGGTAACCCTTTGGGGGGAAAAATAATTAGGCCTTCGACGGTGGGTTGAAAATAACCCCCCGTTAACCAATTTCCGGCACTCTCGCCCTGAATTTTGAGCGGAGGCCCTATATGTCCGACTATGATTTTGGACTTTTTTCCTGTCTTGTCGTCGATGACAGCTCCTACCTGCGGACCCTGATGTCCGCCTCGTTGCGCGCCATCGGCGTCGGCAATGTGAAAACCGTGGATGACGGCAGCGCGGGTATTGAGTTCCTGCAACTGGTGCAATCGGACCCCATGAAGGCCGGTATGCAGAACGTGGATATTGTCTTCTCCAACTGGCAGATGCATCCCGTGGACGGCATGATGCTGCTGCGTTGGGTGCGCCGGCACAAGGAAAGCCCAAACCGCTTTATCCCCTTTGTCATGGTCACCGGCTATGCGGACAAGGAAAAAGTACGCGAAGCCCGTGCCATGGGTGCAACGGAAATGCTGGCCAAGCCGTTTTCGGTGGTCAATCTGGGCCAGCGGCTTTTGCAGGTGGTCAACAGGCCGCGCAAATTCGTCCATACCTCGAAGTACTTCGGTCCCGACCGGCGGCGCAAACAGCGTGAAATTCCGCCCGGCAAGGACCGTCGCAAGATTGATGAAAAAAATGTGGAGGTCGTCCATGTCTAGCCCGGCAGCTCAAGGCAAGGCCGAAAAGGTCCCCGGCGTACGGTTTTATATTATCCGCAACGTCCTGCAGGAAAAAGCGGCGGGCGGCAGTGTCGGACCCGGCGAAAAGGGTGGCATTCCGATTGAAGCGATCCAGGCCGCCGAAGCCGAATTCCACAAGATGTCAGAGGACTATCCCGATTGGGTTCAGAGCCTGATCGATGAGTTGCTCGACAATTACCGCCGCTGCATCGATACACCGGAACTGCGCCATGAAAAAGTGGCCGTAATCCACGATATCGCCCACGATATGAAAGGGCAGGGCGGCACTTTTGGCTATCCCCTGATCACGAACTTCGGCGACTCGCTGTTCAAATGCACCCATAAGTCGGAAGAATGCAGTGATAACCTTGTTGAGTTGATCAAGGCGCACGTGGACGGCATGAAAGCGGTGATTTCAGGCCGGGTCAGTGGCGACGGCGGCGAGATCG
>JABIRL010000137.1 GCA_018667855.1 Rhodospirillaceae bacterium | reverse complement strand
TAGAGCAACCTGCGTTCATTTGAACGCAGACAAGTTGCTCTACCTCCAAGAATTAGATCAAATTATCAGCCGAAAATCGATTCCGTTTTTAGGCTGTTTGATCTAATCGAAAAGGTTGGCCAGGCGTTGCTTCATCTGGTCGGCTATATAAAGCGCCAGGGCCTGGATGGTACGGGTGGGGTTAACCCCGGCGGAGGTCACGAAAATGCTGCCATCGATCACGAACAGGTTTTTCACATCGTGACTGCGGCCCCAGGGGTTGACCACGGAGCGCGCCGGATCGGTGCCCATGCGGGCGGTGCCCATCAGGTGCCAGCCACCATAGCTGATGGGAGCCTGGGTGAAGATGTCGTGGGCGCCCGCCGCGCGCAGCACTTCGCTGCCCTTGTCGATGGCGTGGTCCATCATCTTGCGGCTGTTGTCGCTCAAGGTGTAGCTGATCCTCGGTGCCGGGATGCCGTCGCTGTCTGTTTGCATCGGATCCAGGGTAACTGTGTTGTGCTCCTCGGGCAGGTCTTCACAAATGGCCACCATGCCGGCGATGCGGTTGAACAGCTTGCGGAAGGCATCATGATGGCCGGCGCCCCAGGGAATTTTCCCCCGCATCAAACCCGTCATCGCCGTTGATACCGGTCCCTGGCCGCGATGGATCTCGAATGTGTAGCCACGCACGAAATCCCGCGCCTTGTCTGTCTCGTAAAACTCCTGGCTGCGGAATATTTTGTGTGGCCCCCGATAGCCGTCCAGCGGTTCATCGAACACACCCATGATGGATGCGTAGGGATGAAACATCAGGTTCTTGCCGACCAAACCGCTGCTGTTGGCCAGACCGTCGGGATGGGCCGCTGATTTGGAATTTAGCAGGATACGCGGCGTGCCGACGCCGTTGCAGGCCATGACCACTACATGGGCGCCAAGAAACTGCTCAAAACCATCTTCATCGTAGAAGATCACGCCCGTGGCCATGCCTTCGTCATTCACTGTGATCTCGCGCACTCGGCACCGGGTCCGTAATTCGACGCCGGCCCGCATGGCATGGGGCCAATAGGTGATGTCCGTGCTGGCCTTGGCGCCCTGGGCGCAACCGCCGAGGCAGGCGCCGAGGTTGATGCATTTGTCCCGGCCGTCATAAGCCTGGGTGGCGATGGCGGTATCGGAAGGCCACCAATGCCAGTTCAGCTTGTTGAAACCCTTGGCCAGGATATCGCCGGATTTGCCCAGGGGCAGGGGCGGCATGCGCTGGGCATTGTCGCTGGGATAGGCGGGATCGCCGTTCAGGCCGGCGACACCCATCATGCGGTCGTTTTCAGCATAGTGCGGCGCCAGGTCGTTGTAGTCCAGGGGCCAGTCATCAGCCACGCCGTCCAGGCTTTTGACCCGGAAATCCGAAGGGTGGAAGCGCGGAAAATGGCCGGCATACAACACCGTACCGCCCCCGACACCGTTGAAATTCGCGACCTTGATGGGTGAATCATCCTCGACGATCGGGTAATCGCCGGGCAACTGACGTTGATTGGGGCTGATGGCGAAATCGCTTTGCGAACGCGCCTCCCAATCCCGCCCGGTGGAGGGATAATTGGCCGGGTTCATCATCTCGCCCTGTTCCAGGCAGACAATCCGCATACGGGTATCCGCCAGACTCCAGGCCATTGCGGCACCGGAGGCGCCGGCGCCGATAATTAGTACATCCACCGGTTGGTCGGTCATTCTGTCTCCATGAATCCAAGGTCTGGTAATCAAGCGCGATCAGAGCAGTGTAGCGGCGTGCCTCCGATGAAGCCAAGAAAGATGACGATGTGCTAGACTGGTTTGCATGATGCGTTTTGTAATTGCCATGATATTTGCCGGCTTGCTCGCGCTGGCCTCGTCCGGGGCCTCGGCCTTTGATGAGGTCGATCAGAAGGGACAGAAGCGTTTCAAGTCCATGAAGACCTGTGCCGGTTGCCATTTGCTGCAGCCGGGCCGGAACGGCAAGGTGAAGATGATCGGAGCGAATTTGCTCGGCTCGGACCTGCGGCAGCTTGATTTACGGCAGGCGGATCTGCGTCGGGCCAATATGCGCGGGGTCAATCTTCAGGGCGTGGATCTGACGGCGGCACGTTTGAAAGGCGCCCTTTTGCGCGGCGCCAATCTTCGCGGGGCCAACTTGAGCAAGGCCGATTTGCGTGGCGCGGATCTGACCGGCGCTGATCTGCGACAGGCCAACCTGACAGGTGCCGACCTCCGCCAGGCAAACCTGACCAAGGCCGTCATTCAGGGCGCAAATCTCGCCGGCGCGACCTTTTGCCAGACCGTGATGCCGTCGGGAGAGACGAAAGCGGCGGAATGCCAATGGTGGAAGACGGAAGATCCCAAACCGTTGCCCAAGCTGGAAACCGCCAAGGCTACGCCAGCCAAACCCGAGCCGGCCAAGCCACCGGCATCAAAGGAACTGCCGGGCGCCGCGGCGGCTGCGCGGCAAACCGCTGTCATCAGCCGCTTTCTCCATATCACGGTCAGCCCGCCGGATGCGCCCGACGAGCCCCTGCGATAGGAATATTTCTCAGAACCTGGATCGCCGTTCTTCGACATTGGCATGAACGTCGATCAGCACCGTTTGGCCGGCCGCGTTAAGGCGTTGGGCCTCCTGCAAGGCGGGCGCCATTTCGCTGACCTTGGTCACTTCGATACCGACGGCGCCCATGCCCTCGGCGATATTGGCGTAATTGCCATGCATGGTGGAGACGCCGTAACGCTCCCGCGCTTCCGGGCCGATGTTCCCTTGCGTGGGGCCGGTATAGGTCGCCATGGCGCTGTTGTTCAGCAGAACCGTGGTAATAGCGGCCTTTGATCGGACCGCCGTTTCGATATCGGTGCCGGACATGCCGAAGGCGCCGTCCCCCATCAGGTTCAAACAGAATTTGTCCGGTTCGGCCATCTTGGCGCCGATCATCAGGGGAATGCCGAAACCAAGATGAGTGGTCTTGCCCCAGCCGATGAAACTGTGCGGCGTGGTTGCGTGAAAGAACGGCACGATTGAATCCCGGGGCGCGCCGGCATCATGGGTGACGATGCTGTTTTCCAGGTCCAGGTTCTGGTTGAGCTCGTGGATCACGCGGTAATAGGTCAAAGGTTCATCGTCCGCCTGCAACACCGGCGTCCATTCTTCCATCCATTCGCTCTTGATTGCCGCGACCTCCGCCTCAATGGCGCTTCTGTCACCACAGCCCTTACCATTGGTCTGTGCCTTAATCTCTTCGATCAGCGCCTGGATGGTCAGCTGGGTATCGCCGATCAGTCCGATATCGGCGGCCTCGTCCTTGTTGATATCATCAGGGTTAACGGAGTTGTGGATCAACAGTTTGCCGGGGCGTACCGGCTGCCCATAAGGGGATCGCGTCAGACTGGAACCAAGGGCCAGCAGAACATCGCTGTCCGTCAGCCACCGGTGCGCCGGCAAGGTGGTGGCGCCGCTGCCCGCGCCCAGGGCCAATGGATGGCGTTCATCAAGGGCGGATTTTCCCGGCATTGTGGTGAACACAGGCGTGGCGGTAAGTTCGGCCAGCTCCCGCAGCGCTTCGGTGGCGCCCGCGAACAGCACCCCGGCGCCGGCCCAGATCAGCGGTTTCTTGGCCGCGATCAGTGCCTTGGCGGCGGCCTCGATATCGCCTGCTTCCGGTGACTGACGGCTCAGCGAGGGTGATTTATAATTTTGCGCCTCTTCCGGAACTTCTTTGGCGCAAACATCACCGGTCAGCTCGACCACAACGGGCCCCGGGGTGCCGTTGCGCAGGGCATGAAAGGCGCGGCGCATAACGTCGCCGACCTGATCGGGTGTATAGATCGCTTCCACCTGCTTGCACCAACCCTGATATTTTTGCACCGCCGAAAAATTCGGCCGGACGGAAATCTGATTGAGATTGTTGCCGCCAAGCATGACCAGAATGGGAATGTTGTCGGCATAGGCCTGTGACAGCCCGCCCATGACGTTTTCCGCCCCGGCCTGCGCCTGAACCGCGACCACGCCGAACCTTTGCCGGTCGCTGACGCGGCTGTAGCCATCCGCTGCCATGACCGCGCCCCGTTCGTGACGAAAGGCGATGGGCCGAATACCTTCCCGCGCGGCCGCCGAAATCAACGGGTTGGAGGGGAAACAGGACAGCCATTCAATCCCTTCCTGTTTCAGAATTTGCGTGATGTAGTCGATCCCGTTCATTGTCTTCTCCTGTCAGCCGGCCCAATCCGGACGGCGAATTTCATGTTATGAGTTGGCTGCTACTTTCGCCATATTCCGCCCTGCGTCAACAGTGCCGATGCTCTCATGCAATGCTGCAGGTCAACGCGGCGTAGATCAGGATATGATAGATATGTTCAGGGCCATTTACGTGGTTGCGAAAGGCATTGGAAGTTATGCTAAACCGTCGAGAATTGTTGGCCGGATCAGGCGTCATGGCGGCGACCCTATGGTCCGGGATCACGCCGGCGTCGTCCGCGCGTGGGCCGGGGCTGGTGGCACAGCGGCAGTCGGCCTCTTTCTTTGGGTCTGATGAAGCCGCCACGGATGTTTGGGCCTATGGCAGCGTGCCGGGCCCTGTTTTGAAGGTAAAACAGGGTGAGCGCCTGCGAATTCCCGTCACCAACAATCTGCCCCAACCCACGACAGTCCATTGGCACGGACTGCGAATAAGGAACGCCATGGACGGTGTTCCATTCCTGACCCAGGCACCGATTGGGCCAGGTGAGACATATACCTACGATTTCCACGCCCGGGACGCGGGCACCTTCTGGTATCATCCCCATGTCAACAGCGCCGAACAGGTGGGACGGGGTTTGTCCGGGGCCCTGGTGGTGGAAGAAGCCGAGCCCATACCGGTCGATCGGGATTTGGTCTGGTTGCTGGATGACTGGCGCTTGCGCAAGGATGGATCCATTGCCCCGTTCGGCGGCATGCATGACGCCGCCCACGCCGGCCGCCTTGGCAATGTCGCCACGATCAATGGCCTGGCTGACGAAACGTTCCCGGTCCGCAGCGGCGAACGCATCCGTTTGCGTCTGGTCAATGCGGCCAATGCCCGTATTTTCGGACTTGCCTTTGGTAATTTGAACCCCTGGCGCGTGGCGGTGGACGGACATCCCGTTGTCCCGACACCCGTAGGCCCCGACTTGGTGGTCGTCCCGCCCGGCGGACGCACGGATTTGATCGTGGATATGACCGGCAAGCCCGGTGAAAAAACCGAAATACGGGATCTTTACTACCAGCGGTTCGCCTATACCCTGGCCATCCCGAGCTATGCCGACGAGACGCCGGTCCGCAAGGATCGATTGGGCCCGCCGCGACCGTTGGCGGCAAACCCTCATCATCAACCCGATATCGCCAACGCCGAGCGGCACGAGATGGTGTTTGAAGGCGGCGCCATGGGGGGATTGCGCGAAGCGAAATACAAAGGACAAACCCTTGGCCTACGGGAGCTGGCCGGCATGGGTATGGTCTGGGCCGTGAACGGCCGCGTTATACCGCCCATGGAAGAGGGCAATGTGGGCGATCCCATGCTGACCATGAAGCAGGGCCGGACCTATGTTTTGACATGGCGCAATGAAAGTGCCTTCGACCATCCCATCCATCTGCATGGCCATTCTTTCAGCGTCATCGCCAGAAACAGCAAGGCCCTGGAAACTCCCATGGTCATGGATACGGTGCTGATCCGCCCGAAACAATCCGTGGCCGTGGCTTTTGTCGCCGACAATGTGGGAGATTGGGCCTTACATTGCCACGTGCTGGAACATGCCGCCGCTGGCATGATGGGGTATGTGCGGGTGGAGTAGATGGGCGATCGTACGCTACTGATCGGCTCAAAATTTCATTCGTCCTTGATGAATTCCGGCCAGCGTTTCTTGATTAATTCGAGAACCAAGGGCAGTGCCTCATCCTTTGTCATGCCCGGCTTTAGTTCGTTATCATAAAGGACCGCCAGCAACAGTTCATCGGCGGGCTGAAGTTCAAGCACGGTATCCTGACTGCAGACCAGGCTTGGCCGATAGACGCAGCTGTCGCCAGGCAATCCCATAATTTGATAAAATTTTTCCGGTATGCAGTGGCGCCGATCATCTTCGGAAATGTCGGTTGCGATCACGATCGCCGCAGCGGTGATGGTGCCGTCTTTCTGTTTCTGGCTCAGGGCGGCAAAACAGGCATTTGTAGCGGCAATTTGATGCGCGTTCGGCAGTTTTTTCCTGAGCCGTTTTATAGCCTGATAGAACAGGCGGCGCGGCAGCAGGGTGACGGTCAGATTTGCCTGATCAAAATCCAGGACGACATCGACGGCTGTGCCGGCGGCTTCCGCGATCCGTTTGTTTATACGGTTGATATCGATCGAATAGGGCAGGGCATGGCCCCAGCTCTCTGACAGAAAGAAAAATTTGACCGGTTCCGTCCAGCGCATGAGAACGGGATCAGCCAGCCCTAAACCGTCGTCAAAGGCCGCCGCCTCGAACTGCCGCGCGACTATCTCGGGCGTCAACTTCGGCGGCGGGGCGGGCTTGAACACCGGCTCAAACACGGGCTCGAATATAGGCGCGATCGCGCAACCGGAGACGAACACCGCGATCAGGATCAGATAACGCATTTGGCGAACGCGAGCGGTCGCGCTTTATCAGTCGCGCAATTCCCGGCGCAGGATTTTGCCCACGGGGGATTTAGGCAACTCCTCAATGAAGGCAATTTGCTTGGGCACCTTGTAAGCGGTCAGGTTTTCCCGGCAAAAGGCGATGATATCTTCGGCATCGACCTCTGAATCCGGTGTCTTGACGGCGAATAATTTCACCGCTTCATCGGTCCGGTCGTCGGGGATGCCTATACAGGCGGCCTCCAGCACACCATCCATATTCGCGACGACGGCTTCAATTTCGTTGGGATAGACGTTGAAGCCGGAGACCAGGATCATATCCTTCTTGCGG
>JABIRL010000054.1 GCA_018667855.1 Rhodospirillaceae bacterium | reverse complement strand
GTTTCATCTTCATTCCCCTACGGGTCATTACGATGAACCAGAAATCCTCTCTTATGCAATCCGGCTAGTTTGTTCCATAGGCGCTGACGTTAGACAGTCTTTTACGCTGATTTTACCGAGAAAGCCTCGGTCATGGCCTGTCTTGAGGCGGGCGCGGACGACTATCTGGATAAGCCACTGAATACGGTCGAACTGCAACTCCGCATCAAGGCCGGAAAACGTCTGTTGAATATGGAAGACATGCTGCGGGAGGGGGCCGGGACCGACATCAGTACCGGTGTGGTGAACGACGCCAGCTTCCGCGAGTTTTTCAGAATTGTTATCGCTGAGAATGTTCGCGAGAACAAAAATGGCGCCCTGCTCTACGTGCAGGTCACCAATCATGGCGAGACGTTGGCGGCATATGGCTTCAACCCAACGGAATCGATGATGGCCGGCCTGGCCAATCTGCTGCGCAAGATCGCCCGCTCGTCGGATCTGGTGGCGCGCCTTTCGGAACATACCTTCTGCATCCTGTTGCAGAATACCAATTGGGATAAATGCCTTCCCGTGGCGGAAAAAATAGCCGCTCAGGCACCGAACATCGCCGTGATGTTGGACAAGGGCGCGATTTCGCCCATTGTGGATATTAGCGCCACGAATTTTCCCCAAGGCAGTCTGAACTACTTACAGATCCTGGAAGAAGGCGAACGCGTTCCCTATAGCGAAGTGCGCATGGCTCATCAGAACGCTGAATCGAGTGGCGATGGGCCGGCGGAAGTGGCGTCTGCGCCACCCAGCTGAAGACCTTACGCGCTTCCAAACTATTCTGAATTTGTAGGCTGCTGAAAACGTCGGATATTTCGTCGATAAATGGCTGAAGATGTCACTCCCGCGAACGCGGGAGTCTATGCCTGAATTCTCAATATCTCTTAAGTTATTGAAATGTAGTTATCTTTAGACTCAGTATGGATTCCCGCTTTCGCGGGAATGACAACAAATATCGCAATCAGCTCTATGTGCGCTTGAAAGCGGCGCCCGCGAACCAGCCGGCGAACAGCGCAATAGCTATGGCAACAATGCCATACAGCGCGGAATGACGATGAGCAAAAGCATAGACCCGGGCGCCGATGCCGATTTTAGAGACCACCAGCGGCGTCGTCTGGGCACTGATAACCTTGCCCGCCCGCAACAAATAGACCGTGACATTATAGGTGCCCGTGGGCACGTTGGAGGGGAAAAATATGTCACTGCGGAATAATCGATTGCCCAACATGGCGATCTGACCTGTTTCGGTCGGATACAGCCCCTGGCGCTTTTTGTTACGGATCAGGGCCGTGCGGAAATCGGCCAGATTGCCGTTCTCGCCTTTCGGGTTGACCATACGAATATGATCGAGACCGATGCCATGGCGCGCCAGAATGCGATCGGAGGCGATCTCGTCCAGCGGCCGGGTACTGGCCAGACGGTAAAAACCCGGGACGCCGCCGAATACCAATTTATGGCGGTTCACCCAGATGCCGCCCATACGCTCCTTGCGCCGAACCATGACCTGGTCCGCCGGTCCCCCAACCACGATGACCACATCCGCCGCCTCGCCCTCGATGGCGCCGAACAATAATAATTTGGTGCCGGCGAAACCGGCGGTCACGGCAATCAAATGGTCCGATAAATCCGCCACCCCCGCCTGCGCCGAGGCCGGTCGGGCCGACCCCAACACCATTACCGCCACGGCAAAGCCGGATAGCAGCAACGCTATTCTGCCCACCCCCATCATCCGCCGTGCCCCAATGCGCCGCCGATGGAATACAGATCGTCCGGGCGCACCAGCAATTCATAGGCGAGGCGCGCGCATACGCCCAAAACGATCAAGGCCAACATGCTGCGCAATTGTTCGCCCGGAAGTTTGGAGCCGGCCCGTGTCCCCAACTGGGCGCCGATCACGCCACCGGTCAGAAGCAGTAGGGCAAGGAAGATATCCACGGTCTGGTTTTGCCAGGCCTGTAGAAAGGTCACGTTCGCCGTGACGAAAATGATCTGAAACAGCGATGTGCCAACCACCATCGCCGTCGGCATCCCCAGCAGATAAATCATGGCCGGGACCATGATGAAGCCGCCACCCACACCCATGATCGCCGCCAGGATACCGACCAGAATGCCGATGCCCAGAGGAAGCAGTGCGGAAATATAAAGTTTGGAGCGGCGAAAGCGCATCTTTAGCGGCAGACCGTGCAGCCAATTGTGCTGGTGCAGCTTTCTCCGTTTGCCACCAGGTTTGCGTTGTCGGGAAATCGCCTTCAGGCTTTCCACCAGCATCAGTCCGCCAATGATGCCTAGAAACACCACATAAGACAGTCGGATCACCAGATCGATCTGGCCAAGGCCCTGCAAAAGGCCGAAGACCCAAACACCCAAGGTAGAGCCGATGATACCGCCGATCAGCAACACGATGCCCATCTTGATATCCACATTGCCCCGGCGCCAATGGGCCAGGGCACCGGATACGGAAGAGGCGACGATCTGGTTGGCTTCCGTCGCCACGGCCACGGCCGGCGGTATGCCCGCGAATATCAACAACGGCGTCATCAAAAAACCGCCGCCCACACCGAACAGGCCCGACAAAAAACCGACCCCCGCCCCCATGCCTAAAAACAGGAAGATGTTAACGGACAGTTCCGCGATGGGTAGATAGATCTGCATGCAACGGGCACATTAACTTGAAGCATATGAACAAGGCGGCACACCGGGCAAACACAGCCAGATTAGCAATTACCGCCCAAAAAAAAATGGGTCCGCCATTCCCAAGGCCTACCCAATGAGATGTCTGGTGAATACAGCAACGCGGTCGGTTATGGCAAACAAAACATGCTCAATTCGGATTTATTCCAAGACAGTTGAAAATTTTGCCGCGGTTACTGGATATTGGCCAGGCATTCCAGCACCTCTTACACCCGGGCCGAACTCTCAGCCTTGGCAGCTGTGCCGGTTCCATCAACTATTCAGGCATTATACCGCATGGTACGGACGCGTCGCGGCGGCAGGAATTCATCGTGCTTCAGCTGTATGGGGGCTCAAGCAGATTGTTGGATGTCCCGGCCCGATCCGTCGGCACCGATCAGTTCCCGCAAAAGCCGCATGATGGCCCGCGCCTCGTCGCCGTGCAGGGAATAGTATATATTCTGGGCCGAGCGTCGCGGAATTACCAATCCGTCGTTGCGCAATCGGGCCAAATGCTGGGACAAGGCCGATTGACTGATACCCAGCAACTTTTCCAGTTCTCCAACACCAAGTTCACCGTCGACCAAGTGGCACAAAATTGTAAACCGTCTTTCGTTGGCCATGGCTTTTAAAATTCGGCTGGCGTCACGCACATGATCCTGCAAACCGTCAGGTATCATACCATACTCCCCGATTACAAAAAAAACGCCTAAGCGCCTTATCCCCCCAACTCAAACCGCACAGCGGAATTGCCTGCAAACCCACTGTTCAGTCTTCGTACCTGCCTATCAAATAAGATATACGACCAACTATTTCAACAAAAATTTCCCCAACAAAACCATACCGGGAACTATTTCAACCGATTTCACCAAGTATGGGAAGTGCTTCGATCAGCCAAAATCCCAAAATCTCAAACGAATTAAACAAAAACAACAATCCCGTTACAATTAGCAACCCCCCGGTTGCTAATTCTATTCGTCGCATATGCTTACGCATACGTTTCATCCATCGCAAGAACGGCGCCGCAAGGAAAGCGGCCAAAAGAAATGGAATTCCCAATCCTGCAGCATACGCGAATAGCAGAGACGTCCCGTACCATAAGCTGTCACCACGCGCCGCCACCGAAAGAACCGTCGCCAGAATAGGTCCGATACAGGGTGTCCAGCCAAATGCGAAAGCCAGACCCAAAACGTAAGCCCCGACAAGACTGGCGGGTCTATTCTGCAAATGCAGGCGCACCTCTCTGTTCAGAAAGGGCAAGCGTAACAATCCCATCACATGCAGACCGAATGTGATAATGATGATTCCGGCGATCTGACCAAGGATCAGTTTATTTTCCAGCAAAATACCGCTGATGGCGGAAGCGGAAGCGCCGAGGGCGACAAAAACGCTCGAAAACCCAAGAATGAACAACAGCGCGGAAATGACGACGCGGCGCGATGCGCCGGTCTCGGCGGTTTCCTCGCCGGAAAGCTGTTCCAGCGAGGTGCCGCCAAGGAAACACAAGTACGCCGGAACCAGTGGCAATACACAAGGCGAGACGAAACTCAAAATACCGCCCCCCAGGGCGCCGGCATAACTGATATCAAGGCCACTCATGTGCGCGTCCCGCTGTTCCGTTCTATGATTCCATGGCTGGATTATGCAACCGTCCGAGCCGCCTCGCCAATACACACTCATACACACTATTGTGTCGGGCGTATTGTGTCAGACGTCAGTTCACGGCGATTTTATAGTCGCGGCGGGTACGCTACAGTGTCGCCATGAAAGAGAAGACACACCACGAGATCAGCGAATTGGATGCGCGGGGGCTGATTTGCCCCCTGCCTGTGCTGCGCGCACGCAAGGCTTTGATGTCATTGCATGCGGGAGAGATGCTGCGGGTCTTTTGCACGGATCCGGCGGCCGCGTCGGATTTTCCGGCTTTCTGTTCGTCGGCCGGGCATGTTCTGGTGGAGACCGTCACCAACGAAAGCGGCGACGATCCGGAATTGGTCTTTCTGATTCAGCGTGGCGGATAAGCGTAAGGAGTAAAAGCAAATGGCGTTCGAGGAACAAATTACAGAGTTGGAGCGGCGGCGCGCCAAGGCGCGGGCCATGGGCTCGGCGAAACGACTGGCAGCCTGGGCCGAAGCCGGAATTTTGAATGCACGGCAGAGGATAGACTATCTTGCCGATCCCGGAACTTTCACCGAATGGGGTCTATTGGCGGTGTCCGAGCGCGCGGAAGACCGCCATCGCACGCCCGGCGACGGCGTTGTCGACGGCTATGCCCAGATCGGTGGCCGGCCCGTGGTCATTCACGCCGCCGAATTCAGCGCCATGGGCGCCTCGTCGGCTGCCATTGCCTCGAAGAAACGCCAGCATTCCATAGAAAACGCCAACAAGAACGGCATTCCCGTGGTCGCCCTGAATGAATGCTCGGGCGCCCGCATGCCCGACATCATGGGCGCCCAGGGCATTCACGCAGCCGCGGAAAAGGGCGCCCTGCGCCGCCACCGCAAGGTACCCTGGGCCTCGGCCGTATTGGGTCAATCTTTTGGCGGCGGCACCTGGCTGTCGGTGATGTCCGACTTTATTGTCATGCGCAAGGGCGCGATCATGGCCGTGTCATCCACCAATGTGACCTCGGTCGCCATTGCTGAAGATGAAGACCCCGAGGATCTGGGCGGCTGGCGCATGCAGACGGAGGTATCGGGTCAGGTCGACATGGCCGTGGACAGCGACGAAGAGGCTTTGGATGCGATCCGCCGTTTCCTCTCCTATCTGCCGTCAAACAGCGCCGAGGCGCCGCCACGCCTCGCCGTGCCCGCCGGTTCCGGCGCGGACTATGAAAAATTGGGCGAAAAAATACTGGATCTGGTGCCGGAAAGCCGGGCCAAGGTCTACGATGTGCGTAAAGTGATCCGCTTGATCGTCGACCAGGACAGCTACTTCCCCATCAAGGAGCGTTTCTCCAAGGTGGTCAGCACGTGTCTGGCCCGCATCGATGGCCGCTCGGTCGGAATTATCGCGACCAACCCCATGTTCAAGGGCGGCGCCATGGATGGCGATGCCTGCGACAAAATCATCGGCTTTCTGGTGCTCTGCGACAGTTTCAACATTCCCGTGATCCATCTTGTCGATACCCCGGGATTCCTGGTCGGCGTGGTCGGCGAGAGGCAGAAACTGCCCGGAAAGATCATGAATTATATTCAAGCCATGGCCATGACGACGGTGCCGTTGCTGACAGTGATCATGCGGAAGTCATATGGTCAGGCTCATTTGAACATCGGGGCGGTGCATGCGGATGAGATGTGTTCCTGGTATACCGGCGATATCAGTTTCGTCGATCCGAAGATTTCCGTCAGCGTCGTGCACAAATTGAAGCGTGAGGATGATCCGGAACGCTATGCCGAACTGGAACAGCGTTTCGAGCGGGGCACATCCCCCTATGATCTGGCCGAACCCTTTATGATACAGGATGTCATTGATCCCCGTGAAACCAGGTCCTGGCTGAGCAGGATGCTGGATTTGCACGATCGACGCATGGTCAAGGGTGTCGGCGAACATCTGATGGCAACCTGGCCAACGACGTTCTGATCCCATATGCGATAACAAAACTGCCATAAAACTTATGCCGTATGGGATATTCCTAAAAGAATAGATTCATTTTTATTACTATTATTACCTATGTATTACATAACACTTTTTCGTAGATTTGGGTATTTTTGTAATAAACCGAAGTACGTTAGTGTGAAATTACTGGGCGTTTACACTAAATAAACGATCTTCATCTACAGTTTGTCTAAGTTACCAACAACGAAAGCGATTCAGGGGTTTTTGGGTCGCTGTTAGATCTAATTTTGGTTTTAGACAACTCTGATGGGGAATTTATCAATGAGCATTGCAGTTTTGAGCCGCTTTAGCGGCAACAAGTCGACGTCGAACGGCACCCTTCAATTCGAGGAGATGATCGACGCCTTGCCGACGGCCGTCATGGCCTGTGACCCGAGCGATTTACGGGTTATTTACATGAACAGACAATCGCGAGAGACACTCAAGGAAATCGAGCATCTGCTACCCATCAAAACAGATGATATTATGGGGCAATGCATCGACATATTCCATAAACATCCCGAGCATCAACGCAAGATGCTGGGCGATCCGTCCAACCTGCCGCACAAGGCAAAAATTCAATTGGGCGAGGAGTGGCTGGATCTCCATGTCTCCGCCGTGCATGACAAACAGGGCAATTATATTGCCGCGACCGTTGCCTGGTCGGTGATCACGGCACAGGTGAAGCACGAGACGGAAACCAACAAGTTGATGCAGATGCTGAACGACATGCCCATCAATGTGATGCTGGCGGACAAGGACACATTCGAGATCAGCTATATCAATGAAACGTCCATCAAGACCCTGACGCCATTGAACCATATGCTGCCGGTACCAGCCGAAAAACTACAGGGCCAGTGCATCGATATTTTCCACAAAAACCCCGAGCATCAACGCCGGATGCTTAGCGATCCCTCAAATCTGCCGCACCGTGCCATGATCAAACTGGGCGAGGAGACATTGGATCTGAACGTCTCGGCCCTGAACGATCCGGATGGAAACTATATTGGCCCGATGTTGACGTGGACCCTGGTGACCGAGAACATCAACCTGGCGAATAAAGTGACCGACGTGGCCAAGGCGGTCTCCGCCGCCGCCGAAGAAATGTCGGCAACCTCAAAGGCCATGCAGGAATCTGTGTCCGTGGCTAATTCCCGTGCCGGCACGGTGGCCTCGGCGGCCGAGGAGCTGTCTTCCTCCGTCGATGAAATCTCGCGGCAAGTCAGCCATTCCGCCGATATCGCCAATGGCGCCGTGGAAGAAGCCAACCGTACATCGGAAATGATCGAAGGTTTGAACCAGGCCGCACAGAAAATCGGCGACGTGGTCGGCATCATTCAGGATATTGCCGGGCAGACCAATCTGCTGGCCCTGAACGCCACGATCGAGGCTGCGCGCGCGGGCGACGCGGGCAAGGGTTTTGCCGTTGTCGCATCGGAAGTGAAATCACTGGCCAATCAGACCGCCGGCGCCACGGAGGAAATCTCCGCGCAGATTTCCGAAATCCAGGGCGCGACCAAGGCAGCCGTGGACGCCAACGTCATCATTGCCAAGACGATTAACGAGATCCATGAAGTGGCAACCGCCATCGCCTCCGCCGTGGAGGAACAGGGTGCCGCGACACAGGAGGTTTCCTCCAACATCGTTCAGGTCTCCGAAGCCTCCGATTCTTCGGGACAGGCGGCCAACGAAGTTCTCGAGGCCGCTTCGGATTTGGCGGAAAAATCGGCGGAACTGCAAGGTTACCTCGCAGACTTCATGAGGACCATGGGCGCCGCCTAAACAACGCGACGCTTAAGATAAATTCCGGACTGGGAGGCGCCCCGCGAGGCGCCTCCCTTTTCTGTTTGCCGGGTTCCCCGGAAACAAAACTTGCACGCCCATAGGGCGATCAGCTAGGCAGGTATGGTGAATTTTGCCTCGCAAGTAATTGGGAACCCGGCCATGCGCCCCGTCACGATCTGTTTCATCCTTCTGCTCACGCTATGTTCATGGCTGGCGCCGCGACCGGCGGTGGCTGAAAGCCTTGATCTTGAACTCAACAAGATCGAGGACGGACCCCAAGGTTGTCTGGCAACCGTCCTGATCGGCAACCACCTGGGCCAGACGTTGGAGCGGTTTCAACTGGATCTGGTGTTGTTCAACGGCAAAGGGGTGCTGTCCGACCGCATACTGATCGATCTGGCGCCCCTGCCCCGTAATCGCACCACCATTGCAAGCTTCCCCCTCCACGGTGGCGGCTGCGCCGAAGTCTCGCGCATCCTGTTGCGGGATGTGCCCGCCTGCCGCGCGCAGGGGGATAAGAATATGGATTGTCTGTCCACCCTGGCCATTAGCACGCGCACCGCCATCAGCTTCGGAAAATAGCTCCCATGGCCTCATGACCGAACCCGGCAAGAAAGGTTGGTTCCCGTTGGGCGATCATTTGGATCGTCTGATCTGGCAGACCGATCTGACCGGCCTGCCGGCTTGGCGTTCGGGGCCCATCGTGGCTATGCGCATGGCCGCCGCGATCGCCCGCGACCTGGCCAAGGGACAATTGACCCTTTGGGCCATGAGCCTGGTCTACACCACATTGCTGTCCCTGGTGCCGTTGTTGGCGATCAGCTTTTCCATCCTCAAGGGTTTTGGCGTCCATAATCAGATCGAGCCCATGTTGCTGGGTCTGCTGGAACCTCTGGGGCCGCAGGGCGTCGAGATTACAGAACGCATCATTGAATTCGTAGACAACGTCAAGGTCGGCGTGCTCGGCTCCCTCGGCTTCGCCATGCTGTTCTACACCGTGGTCTCGTTGATGACGAAGATAGAGCGGGCCTTCAACACCGTCTGGCATATTGAACAGGAACGCAGTCTGGGCCAGCGTTTCCGGGATTATCTTTCGGTTCTGGTGATCGGACCGGCATTGATCTTTGCCGCGGTGGGCATCGGGGCTTCCATCGCATCCCATGCCATGGTCGGCACCCTGGCGGCGATTGAACCCTTGGGCACGGTGATCCGGCTGGCCGGCAAGTTGATCCCGTTTCTGATGATCGCCGGCGCCTTCAGTTTCATGTACGCCTTTATCCCCAACACCAAGGTGCAAGTGCGCGCCGCCCTGTGCGGCGGCATGGTCGCCAGCCTGATGTGGAACCTGCTGGGCTGGATCTTCGCCTCCTTCGTGGTGGGGTCGGTCAAATACACCGCCATCTATTCCACCTTCGCGACCCTGATTTTTTTCATGATCTGGCTGTACGTTGGCTGGTTGATCCTGCTGGTCGGCGCCAATATCGGTTTCTACGTACAACATCCCACCTATCTGCGTGGCCGGGGCGGCAGCCAACGCTTGAGCCACCGGGCCCGGGAAAAGCTCGCCCTGACCCTGACCACCCTGATTGCCCAGCACTATTATCAACGAAAGCAGCCCTGGTCGGCGGAAGCGTTGTCGGCGGAACTACGTATCCAAAACGACCCGGTGCTGGATGTGCTCTCGGTGCTGGAACAGGCGGGTGTTATCAAGGCCACCGCCGATACGCCACAAACCTATCTGCCGGCCCGGCCGTTCGAGTTGGTTAGCGTGGATGAAGTTCTGGCGGCAACCCGCCATGGCGGCGACGGTGGCGACTTGTCCTTTGACCGCATTCCCGGCCCGGGGCAGGTCGACGACGTCCTGCATGCCTTCGAAGCGGCGGCGAAATCCGCCCTGGCCGGACAAACCGTCAAGGATTTGGCCCTGGCGAATGATCCTGGTGAAGAAACCTAGGCCCCACTTTCGGAACACAGTCTAGGCACCGCCGATGAGCACATGCTAGGGTTTCAGCTCGCCAGACAATATCCGCCGGAGGATTGAGGATTGCGGTTCTACCGTGCACACAGCATTGACGAGGCGCTCGAGTTATTGAGCGAGTGGGGCGAAGACGGCTGCCTGCTGGCCGGCGGTACCGACCTGATGGCGCAGTATGGCCGGGGAGAGATTGCGCCGGGCGCCCTGATCCATATCGAGGGCATCGAACAACTTTCAATAATCTCGAGCGGTACGCGCACTCAGATTGGCGCGCTTACCTCCCACCGCGAACTTGCGGCGGATGCGGAGATCGCCGCAGGCCACCCAGCGCTGGCAAGCGCGGCCGGCCTGGTCGGCGGATGGCAGACCCAGGCCGCCGGATCGTTGGGCGGCAATATCTGCAATGCCTCACCGGCGGCCGACCTGGCCCCGCCCCTGCTGGTCGCGGACGCTCACGTCACCTTAACCTCAAAGAGCGGTGAGCGCCGGCTGGCGCTGAACGAATTCTTCATGGACCGCCGTGCGACGGCCCGTCGACCCGACGAACTGCTTACCGTGATCGGTCTGGAACCCCTGCCACCCGGCAGCGCCGAATGTTACCTTAAACTGGGCCGGCGGGGGGCCATGGATGTCGCCATTGTCGGCCTCGCCGTACGGCTCTCCCTGGCTGGCGACGGCGCCATAAAGGCCGCGCGGGTTGCTGTCTGTTCGGTGGCGGCTACACCGAGACGTGTGCCGGAGGTCGAGGCCGCCCTGACGGGCACCCGGATCGAACCCGATGCCCTTGCCGAGGCGGGCCGGGCATTAGCCGAGGCGGCCTCACCCATCGATGATGCACGCGGCACGGCGTCTTATCGCAGACGGGTTCTGCCCGGCCTGCTGGAACGGGCGGTGATGCAATGCGGCGAGGAGATTGGGCGATGACGGCTGATCAACCGATTTCGGTCACCTGCACGGTGAATGGCGAGACACAGACGCTCGAAGTCGGCGCGGGCGAGACCCTGTTGCAGACGCTGCGGCGGCGTCTATGGCTGACCGGCACCAAGGAGGGCTGCCTCGAGGGTGAATGCGGCGCCTGCACGGTACTGATCGATGGCGCGCCGGTCGCTTCCTGCATCCAATCGGCCGCGGCGGTCGACGGCCGGGACATTCGCACGATTGAGGGCCTGTCCGACGGAGAACGCCTAAGCCCGCTGCAACAGGCCTTTCTCGACCACGCTGCGGTGCAATGCGGCTTTTGCATTCCGGGCATGTTGATGACGCTGACCGCATTGCTCGAACAGCAGGCATCGCCGTCACGGGAAGAGGTGGAAACGGCGCTTGCCGGCAATACCTGCCGCTGTACCGGTTATCAGCAAATGGTCGACGCGGCGATGACGGCGGCCGGGAGAGAACGGGCGTGAAGGTTGTCGGCAGCAGCGTGCAAAGAAGCGACGGCGAGGCCAAGGTGCGCGGCGATGCCGTATTCGGAGCCGATCTCGCGGTGCCGGGCATGCTGCATGCCCGATTGCTCCGCGCCCCGGTCGCGGCCGGGATTATCCGTCACATCGACACCGCGGCGGCGAAAGCCAGCGCCGGCGTCCGCGATGTGGTGACCGGCGCCGATGTCTTGAACGAGCGGGCCGGCGTCGCGGTTTTCGACAACCCATTGTTCGCCACCGACTACATCGCCTACGAGGGTGAACCAATCGCGGCGGTGGTGGCAGATACGGCGGAACAGGCCGAGGCGGCAATACGCAAGGTCGAGCTCACCATCGATGCAGAGACTCCGGTGGCGACGCCCGGGCAGGCCTTGATGTCGGATGCCCGGATGGTGCATCCATCCTGGGCCGAATTCGGCACCGTTGGCGGGATCGACTTCAACCGCGACGGCAATATCGTGTCGCAGATCTTGTTGGACCCCGGCGATGTCGACGGGGCGTTCAAGAGGGCCGACCGGGTGATAGAGGGCGTCTACCAAACGCCGCGGCAGTACCAGGCCTATCTGGAACCAAAGATGGCGCTGGCGACCTTTGAGGCCGGGCGGTACACAATTCAGGTTTCGCACCAGTATCCGTTCCGGCTGCGCGACCGTCTGGCCCAGGTCCTGGACGTACCGAAGTCCGCCGTGCGCATCGTCGGACATCACATCGGCGGCGGTTTCGGCGCCAAGCTTGATCTGGCCCTGGAACCCTACGCCGCCGTTCTGGCCCGGCGCGCCCGTCGCCCCGTCATGATGCTTAACAATCCCGAAGAAGAACGCCTGACGGCGCCATGTCGGGAAAATGCCACGGTGAAAGTCCGCTCCGCCGTGCTGAACGACGGCACCATCCTGGCCCAGGACGTTGATGTCGTGTTCGACAGCGGCGCCTATGCCAATAACCACCCGGCAACGGCAAGCATCCCAATTTTTATGTTCGGTTCGATCTACCGCGTCGGCACGGCCCGGATCCGCAACCGCATGGTCTATACCAACACGGCGCCAACCGGCGCTTTTCGGGGCGTCAGCGGGCCCTATCTGGTGTTTGCGGCCGAACGGCACATGGACCAGATCGCCAATGAGCTGGGCCGCGACCGGCGCGAATACCGCCTGGCCATGTTGGCTGAAGATGGCCACAAGATGCTGAACGGCCAGGCCCTGGAAGAACTTTCAATCCTACACAAAGCCTTTGACCTGGTCGAGGAACGGGCCCCATGGGCCGAACAGGGCAAGGGCAAGCTGCGGGGCGTCGGCATTGCCGCCGCCGTCTGGCTGACCAATCCGCAACCAGGCCAGGCCACCGTAAAGCTCAACGAAGACGGCACGCTGACCGTCGTCACCGCCGCCACCGACAGCGGCTCGGGCGCGGTGACCACCGGCCTGCGCCAGATCGCCGCCGAATGCCTGGGCATTTCCGCCGATGCCGTTACCATCACCATGCCCGATACCGACGTCGCCGGCTTCGACGCCGGCTCTCAAGGCAGCCGCACCACCCATGTCGCCGGCCGCGCGGTGTACGATGCCACCACCGGGGTCAGGGAAAAAGTTATCGAAAAGGCCGCCGCCATGCTGGAAACGGCCAAAGAGGACCTGGTGATAGAAGATGGCGTGGTCCATGTCGCCGGCGTCCCGGAAATGAGCCTCGGACTGGCCGACGTCGCCATGGCCGCGACCTTTAGCCAGGGGCCGATCGCCGCGAGCGGGTCCTATACCACGCCGCCACCGCCGCATGATCCTTCGCGCACCAAGGGAATGCTGTTTTCGACCTGGCCGACACCGACCTACCATGTCCACCTGGCCGAGGTTACGGTCGATGCGGTGACCGGTAAGGTCACCGTCGAACGCTACATCATCGCCCAGGAAGTCGGCCGCACCATCAACCCCGACGCCGTGAAAGGGCAGGTCCTGGGTGGCCTGGCTCAGGGTCTCGGCTACACCCTGTGGGAACGGGTCGATATCGATGCGGGCAGATATGTGCAACGCAACTTCGAGAGCCACGGCCTGCCGCTGGCCTGCGACATGCCGGAGGTGGAATTCGTGCTGATGGAAAATCCCGAAGCCGCCGGCCCCTATGGCGCCAAGGGCGCGGCCGAGCCTTCGATCGTGCCCGTGGCGGCGGTCATCGCCAACGCGGTATCCGATGCCATCGGCGCACCGATCGACGACATCCCGATCACGCCGGAGGCCGTTCTCGATGCGCTCGAGCGCAGCTGACGTACAATTCGAACATCAAGGTATGGAGTATCCCCATGACCGCTGAACATCCCATTGGCCTGGTTCTTGGCAGCGCCGTCGCGCCTCGGCTTGTCCAAGGCGCCGCGGCGACCGCCGAAGCCTGCGGCTTCGATGAAATCTGGCTGGCCGAGGATTATTTCTTCACCGGCGGCATCTCCGGCGCTTCCCTGGTGCTTGGCGCAACGTCGCATATCACTGTCGGGCTCGGCGTGGTCTCGGCCGTGGCCCGCCACCCGGCATTGTTGGCAATGGAAATTTCGACCCTGTCACAGGTCTATAATAACCGGCTGATCGCCGGCATCGGCCTGGGCGTGCCGGCCTGGGTGCGCCAGATGGGCCTCCATCCGCCTTCGCCACTCGCCGCACTACGGGAATGCGTAACTTCCACCAAGGCGCTGCTCAGGGGCGAAACCCTGAATATCCAGGGTGAGGTGTTCTCGTTCGACAACGTCACGCTGGTTTATCCGGAGAGCGGCACGCCGACGCCGGTCCGCATGGGCGCGTTGGGCCCGAAAATGCTGCAGCTCTCGGGTGAAGTCGGTGACGGCTCGGTGCTGTCCGTCTCCGCCGGACACGACTACGTACGCTGGGCCAAGGAACGAATTGAGGAAGGACGCCAACGCGGCGGCCGCGACGATGCCCATCCGGTCACCGTGTTCGCGATTTATGCGGTCGACGAGGACGGAGATGCGGCCCGGGCATCGGCCCGCTCCACGCTGGCTTTCTACCGCCAGAACGGCTCTAACGGCCTAACCGATGTCTATGGCATTTCAGATGAACTGAACGCCCTGGTCAAAAAGGGCGGATACGAGGCGGTCCTGCAAGGCATGCCGGACCAATGGGTCGAGGATCTGACCATTGCCGGCTCTCCGGAAGAATGCGCGGCAAAGATTTCCGCTTTCTACGCGGCCGGCGCCGATGCGGTTGCTCTGTTCCCCGTTGCCACCGACCGCATCGAGGAGGTCGTTCGCCTGACCGCCGAAAAGGTTCTGCCCAGGCTATAGCCGCGCCGGCCGTGGTACAGGTCACTTTGTCACGTTTCCATTTCCCCCCGGCCTGACTAGGATCGGGAGCGAGGTAAATGGAGGATGTGGAGATGAACTTCGAGACATATCAACGCCTGACGTTCGAGCGGCGGGAGCGGGTGCTGTGGATCAGCATCGACGCCGGGCCCATGAACGCGGTTGATTTCGAGCTGCACGAGGAACTGGGCAAGGTCTTTTACGAAGCCCAGCAGGACGAGGATAGCGACCTGATCGTCCTGACGGGCGCCGGCCGGGCCTTTTGCGCCGGCGGGGACATGGACTGGTTCCAGGAGATGATCGATGATCCCTCGAAATTTCGGGGCATCACCACGGACGCCAAGCGCATCATCAATGGCCTGCTGGAGATGGAGAAACCGATTGTTTGCCGCCTGAACGGCGCGGCGGCCGGCCTGGGCGCCTCTATCGCCCTAATGTGCGATATCATCGTGGCCGACGAACGGGCCCTGATCGGCGATCCGCATGTGAAAGTCGGCCTGGTGGCCGGCGACGGCGGCGCCATCATCTGGCCGCAGCTGATCGGCTTTGCCCGGGCCAAGGAAATGCTGTTAACGGGCGAGATGCTGCGCGGGACGGAGGCCGCGGCCATGGGCTTGATCAACTATGCGGTGCCGGCTGATGAGCTGGACGCCAAAGTGGACGAGATGGTGGGCAAGATCCTGGCCAATCCCCGCTGGGCCGTGCGCTGGACCAAAACGGCGGTAAATCTGGTGCTGCGGGACATCTCTAACACGGTGACGGAAACCGCGATCGCTTACGAGATCAACTCCAACGCCACCAAGGACCGCCAGGAAGCGGTCAGCGCCTTCGTGGAAAAACGGGCGCCGAACTATACGGGAGAGTAAGGGTATGTACTTCGCCGACGAGCCCGAGCACATCACCATGCTGCGCGACAGCCTGCGCCGCTTCACCGAGCAGGAGGCTCCGCGCGAGCGGCGCCAGGAATGGCAGGCGGCCCAGACCTGGCCCCGGGATGTGTTCGCCAAGCTGGCCGAACTGGGCGTCTGCGGTCTGACCGTGGCAGAGGAGTTCGGCGGCCAGGGCCAGGACTGGTATGCCGCCACCGCCGTGATCGAGGAATTGAGCCGGGCCGGCACCTATCTCTGCGGGCCCTTCATCCAGTGCGCCTTCTATGGCGGCGGCAATATCTCGGAAAGCGGCTCTCCGGCGCAAAAGACGGAACTGCTGCCGAAAATCGCGGCCGGCGAACTGCACTTTGCTTACGGCCTGTCGGAACCGGACACGGGCGGCGATCTGGCCAATGTGAAGACCCGCGCCCATCTGGAAGACGACGGCCACACGGTAGTTATCAACGGCACCAAGCGCTGGTGCACGGGCGCCGACTGGGCCGATTACATCTTCTGCTTCGTCAATTCCGACCCGGACGGCGAAAAATACCGCAATTTGTCCATGATCCTGGTGCCCACGGACGCGCCGGGCATCACCCGACAGCAACTGAGCCACCGGAACCTGGTCTATAGCCACAGTTTCGATGTTTATTTCGATGACGTGCGCCTGCCGGCGGAAAATATCCTGGGCGGCCCGGACGCTTGGAACCAGGGCTGGCGTGGCCTGGCCGGACGCTCCCTGGATGTGGAAAAGATCGAGGTCGCGGCCATGACCTTCGGCCTGGCCCAGGCCGCGGTGGAAGAGGCCTGGGAGTATGCCCAGCAGCGCCGGCAATTCGGCAAGGTTATCAGCGGCCATCAGGCCGTGCGCCACGAACTGGTGGAGGCCCGCACCAAGCTGGAAGCCTGCCGTCATATGCTCTATCACGCCGCCTGGCTGGTGGACCAGGGCCGCCCGGCATCGGTGGAAACCAGCATGGCGAAGCTATTCGTGGCCGATGTGGGCGTGGAGATCGGCATGGCCTGCCAACGCATCCTGGGCGCCTATGGCCTGTCCGAGGAATTCGACATGGCCCAGACCGTCATGGACCTGATCGGCATGCCCATCGTCGGCGGTTCGTCTCACATGCAGAAAAACAACATCGCCAATCGTCTGGGCCTGGCGGGGTAGCGGCGTTCCATTTTGTCCGGGATAGTCCGGCCAACCTGGAAAACGAGGTTGGCAAAGTAAACTGTCACCGAAATATGCACGAAAATATCCAGGGCCGTCGAAATTATACTTCATCTGAACCCGGAAAGAACGGTGGGAGTTTTGTGGGGTGAAGCCGGATTCGCAAAGAATGAATTTACCTTGCGCTATGCCGAAGGCCAGCAACTCGCTGGATTGTCGGATTGAGCCTGAGGACAGGATTGGGTCAGACTGGGACATAGAGAATATTGTATGTGATGCTCGAAGCTTGGCTACAAGCGGACATCAGCCTTACGCCGGTTGATGGTCGATAAGTGCCAGAAGCGGACTCTTGGAATTACCTAGTGAATGGCATTTAGATGCCGGCGGGTGGGAGCCGTCCACGGCATCAGGAGCGGCGAAATTGATGTTTGTCGCCATGCGACGAATGGATTGGACCATTCAACCTGCGACGGATGAAACAGGTTGCTCGGTTAGACCTTTGCGCTGGCCGCCAACACCACGTCAGGAAACGTGTAGCTGCCATCGCTGTTTCGAAACGGTTGTGCCAGTTGCCTTACGCCAGCTTCGATGCGCGATTGGACTTCAGGCGGTTGACTATGCAGACCTGCAATTATCCAACCCGATTCCAACAGGGTCTCCAACCTTTCCAACGTGACCGGTTTTTCCCGTTCACGACATTCAGCTTCGCGGAAACCGCAATTGGTCAGTAAGTTGATAAAAATCTGAGGCTGATCTACGTTCAGCAAGAAACCGCCAGGAACTGTTTCAGGCGGTAACACTTCCTCTACGGCACCGGCAAAGGAGCCCCATGATGGTTGCCTGGACTGAATTGGGTGAATAATCGCCATTCGCCCAGTGGCCGATAATACGCGTCGGATTTCCTTCATCGCTTTTTCGGGTCTTGCCAGATGATGAGCACAATAATTCACGACGGCCGCGTCGAATGAGCCATCTGGGAACGGAAGATCCTCGACGTTCGCAACCTCAAACGTCAAATCGGGGTGCAGCTTTTGGGCTTCAGCAATCATGTTGGCTGAAAAATCAACGCCAACAGCCTGGCTCGCGATTGCCCCCAGTTGAGCCGTCAATATGCCGGGACCGCAGCCTATATCGAGAACACGGTCGGTGCTATCGAGATCAATCAGGTCCTTAATAATATCGATCTGACCACTCTTGGCGGTTAATGTTGCGACATGATCCTCGTAAATTGGCGCTGCACCTTCCCAGGCGCCGTGTTCATGGGCCTCGACACTTTCGGCGTCATAGTCGTTCATCGGTTGTACCCCGTATTTCCACCCAGCATCATTATGACATGGGCTGGCAAAACCTGAGCATCAAAATCTTACAAGATCGCAATCTGGAGTTTTTCATCACGAGATTGTGGAACGCCCAGCCACCGAAATGTCTCATTTCGGTCAATCTCGACAGTCGTGAAAAAAATTATGGCTAGGCTCGAAGCTAGGGCAATAGCGGGAACTACAGATTTATGCCCTGATCCTCGATAAGTGCCATCAGCAGACTCTTAGAAGTTTCTAATACACAGTAGCTGGTTGCTGGCAGGTGAGAGCGAACCAAAGCATCACACCCGGATATCGGTGATGCGGTAATGGCGGTGTTCGGCGCCCCGGTGGCGCATACGGACGACCCCGTAGCCTACGATGACGCCAATCTGGCCAGTTACCGGTCGGGTTGTCGTTCATGGCGGCGGGACATAGCGAGGGCATGGTCCTGCGCCCGGGCAAGGCAGCGGAGACGGCCTTGGTGTCATAATCAGGCGACAAAGTCGATTAAACGCGGTACAATTTTGCCGCGAATTTAGAGTACAAATCATTCGCGAATTGGGGGCATGTCATGACTGTCACGGTAATCACGGGTACGAGTTCCGGCATCGGGCTCGCCACGGCAATACGCTTGGCGAAAGCCGGCCACAAAGTCTATGCCGGGGTGCGCAATCCCGATGGCGCCGACAATTTGCGCGAAGTGATAGATGCGGGCGAGCTGCCGATTTCCATGCTGGAAATTGACATGATGGACGAAAGTTTGATCATCGATGCCGTGGACCGCGTGCTGGCGGCGGAGGGACAAATCGATGTCCTGGTCAACAACGCCGGTATCACACAAGGAACATCGGTTGAGGAAACTCAAATGTCCGTTGTCAGAAGAGTTTTCGAGACCAATTATTTTGGCGTCTTCGCCTTGACGCATGCCGTTATTCCCGGCATGCGGGAGAGAAAAAACGGCACCATCGTTAATGTGTCGTCGATTGCGGGGCGGTTTGTGTTCCCCACCAATGCCGCCTATGCGTCCTCCAAATACGCCTTGGAGGCATTGTCGGAATCCCTGGCCCTGCAACTGAAACCATTCAACATCCGCGTCGCCATCATTGAACCGGGCGTCACGGCCACCTCGGTCTTTGAAAACGCCGCCAAGGCCATGGGCCCGCCCGACACCGCGTCTCCTTATTTCGTCCATACCCGCCGTATGATTAAACTCTTCACGAAGCAGTTGGGAATTTCCGCGCTGACCCCCCCCGATACCGTCGCCCAGGCGATCGAGACCGCAATTACAACTGATACGCCCAAATTACGCTATGTGGTGGGGGCCGATGCCGAGATGTTTTGGGCGGCGCGGCAAAGAGTTAGCGACGAGGAGTATATGGAAGCGGCCTCCATTGAAGACGATGAAGACTATTACGACGCAATGACAGAAATGATTGGCGTGGATCTATGGAGACCGTAGTTCGAGAAAATTCTCAGTTGCCCGTGATCACCTTCTGACTGACGGGCATCCGCTCTCGCCATCCAAGGCCGGGTTACCTGAGTAACAGCAGAACACCGAATGTTGTTGGCGTTGGTCCGCTGCGGGTCAAACCCGGAAATGAAAATTTTCTAATTTGGTCGCCGCTGTTGGGGGTTTAGCGGAAATCGGTTCAGCGCCATCATCCTTCCGTAATGTGCCAAGAGCTGCCGTTAAGAAACATCCAGTGAATATGCATCCGATGCATGGTGATCATCGCGGGCATCACCGGACCAGAAATTTCTTCAACTCGGCCCAGGCCGCCTTTGCCGCCGCTTCATCGTAGGCAAGGGTGCCGAAGCCGTAGCGTACCGGTGGATCGAATTTCGGATTACCGAAGGCGTGATGGGCGCCCGGATAGGTTCGCAAGGTCAGCAGGCCAGAGGCGGCGAAAATCTTCGCACAGTCTTTGATAGAGACGATATCGTCAGCTTCTCCAAACAGTACAAGCGTTGGAACCCGTACCGACTTGCCTGGCAGGCCTTTGCAGCCAGGGAAATAGGCAATTGCGGCATTAATAGATTCAAGGCGCATGGCCGCGGCTAACACCGCGCCGCCGCCCCAAGACCAGCCTAATAGGTTAAGGGCATCGAATTTGATCATCGGGAGGCTTTTGAGGTAGGCGGCAAGGCTAGCGACATCCGCGATCTGATCATCTTTGGTAACCCGGCCGTTGTTGCATCGTCTTTGGCTACGGGCATTCAAAGAATCGACCCGGACGACCAAAAAACCCAATTCCGTAAGCTGCTTCTGATAAATGCTGTAGCTGGAATTTCTATTTCTCGGGCCGAAGCCGCTGCATCCGGACATCATCATGATCACGGGGAATGGGCCCGGTCCCTTGGGCTTGCTCATGTTCAAGTACGGCTTCAACGCCGTCAGCGTATCGCCGAAAGCCTGTGGCGGCAGAATGAAAAACGCGGCGGCAACAAAAAGTAGGATTTCAGATGCTTTCATGTCGCTGTACCAAGTCAATGCACTGTCATGTGCGCGACATGCGCTAGTCGGCAGCGTCGGCGGCGGCGTGCAGGGCGCCACCGCTCATGAAGCCATCACGCAGGTCGCGTTCGACATCGCCGGCGGCGCGTTCGCCCGGTTCGCCATAACCCGCGCCGCCCCCCGTTCGGATGACCAGAATGTCGCCCTTTTCCAAAGGATAACTGATTTTGGAGGGCAGATTGATCACCTTGTCGCCGCGCAACACCTGGGTTGAAGCGCGGGCGCCGTCGGCACCGCCGAACAGGCCTTCAGGCGCCAGACGGAACCGGTCCGAGTAGGTGGCGAAAGTGACGTTGTCACCCAAAATTTGATAGCGGCGCTGAAAACCCAGACCCCCGCGATAGCGGCCCGCGCCGCCAGAATCGGGCAACAAGCTGTAATCCTCGACACGGAAATAATCGTATTCCATGTCCATGGCCTCCACCGGCACGTTGGAACAGTTCGACAGCGGGCTGTCCACCCCATCGCAGCCGTCGCCGTGGGCCGATGCGCCATAGCCGCCACCAAGGATTTCCAGATAGATCTGGTAGCCGTCCCGGCCTAATTGGCTGAGCACGATGATCTCGGTTGAATCAAAGCCCGATGCGATGACTTTGTCCGGCGCCGATGGCGCCAGCGCCTTCATCACCGCGTTAAAGGCCCGATAGGCCGAGACCATGCGCGCCCGCACCGGGGCGGGCCGGCGGGGGTTGAGAATGCTGCCATGGGGCGCGCGAACTTCGATTGGCCGTTTGCTGCCCGCGTTAAAGGGGATATCGGGGCTGGTCAGCACGGCTTTCACGCAACTGAGCCCGGCAACGATGGTCGAGGCAAAGGGGGCATTGATGTTGCTGGCCACCTGATCGCAGGTGCCTGCATAATCGATAATGACGCTGTCACCCTTAATCTCCACCCGCGCCTTGACCCGCAGCGGTTCGTCCCCCACGCCGTCATCGTCCATGAAGTCCTCGCCCTCGTAGACCCCATCGGGCAATTCCCGGATCGCCGCGCGCATGCGCCGTTCGGAATAATCCAGCAATTCGTCCATGGCCGCCATCAAGACATCGGCGCCGAACCGCTCGCAGATATCCAGGACCCGCCGCCGGCCAATGCCGTTGGCCGCGAATTGCGCGTTGAAATCTCCGATGGTCTGGTCCGGCACGCGGATATTGGCGCGGATCAGCCGTTCCAGCGGGCCGCCGTGCCAGTCATGCGCCATATTGTATTTCGACGGCGGAAAAATCACGCCCTCCTGATGCACGTCCGTGGCATCGGGGTTCAGCCCCGGCGCGCCGCCGCCCAGATCAAGGTGATGGGCCACGGAAGCGCCAAAACCCACCAAAACGCCATCGAAGAATATGGGCGAAAACAAGAACACGTCCTGGAGGTGCTGGCCGCCCTCGAACGGATCATTATTGATATAGAAATCCCCCTCCACCAGGGTATCGGTGGGAAACAGCTTGGCGCAGGGGGCGAAGGTGACGCCGAGGGATCCCAACTGCATGGGATTCAATTCCGCCTGGGCCACCACGTTGCCGAACCGGTCCAGCAGGGCGGCGGCGCAATCATTGGCTTCCCGCACCACCGGAGAATAAGCGGAGCGGACCAGTTTGACACCCATTTCATGGGCGGCGGCAATCAGCCCCTGGCTGATGACGGCTTGATCGACGGTGTTTATGGCCATGTCTTCAGTCTTTCGCCAGTTTCTTCGAGTCTATGCAACAGGATATTGTCCTGGGCGTCGCGGCCGGTCAAATCGCCTTTGTACGCACCCTCGTTACCGGCCTTCCAGGCCAGGAGCAGACATGCGGCCACTAACGGTATTCCTCCGGGTATAGGCAACCGCAAAAGCAAAAAACACCGCTCATGTCTGATGCGGCAAATCCGAATTGCGTCCCGACGCCAACCCACCTAATTTGCCCAGTCTGATTTACCTGTTGGGAGTTCACCGATGTCCAATGACCGTTATCGCCTAATCGGCTCGGGCGGCTCGCCCTATTCCATGAAATTGCGGGCGATCATGCGTTATCGCCAAATTCCCCACGACTGGATCCACCGCACTTCGCGGAACCGGGGGGCGACGGAGCATGTGAAGCCGAACATCATTCCCATGCTGCGCTATCCGGGCGAAGACCGCTACCGGGTGGATTCAACGCCCCTGGCCTATGACCTGGAGGAACGCCATCCGGGTCACCGGTCCATCATCCCCAATGATCCGGGCCATGCCTTTCTGAGCCATCTGCTGGAAGACATGGCGGATGAATGGCTGACCAAGGCCATGTTCCATTACCGCTGGCACTATGACGCCGACATTTACTATGCCTCTCACTGGATCGCGGATGACTCATTCCCCGATGCCTCTCGCGAAGAACGGGATGCAACGGCCAAACAGTTCGCGGACCGCCAGGTCGGGCGCATGCCCATCGTCGGCTGTACGCCGGAAAACAAGCCGGTGATCGAGGATAGTTTCCACCGCATCCTGGCGCTGCTGGAAAACCATGTCAGCATGTATGACTTCCTGTTCGGCAGCCGGCCCTCGTTGGGTGACTTCGGCATCTTCGGGCAGTTAAAACCGCTGTCCACCGATCCCACGCCGCTGGCCATCATGCGGGCGGAGGCCATGAAGACGGAAAGCTGGGTGCGCCAGCTCGATGATGCCTCCGGTATCGACGGCGAATGGCTGAACGCGGACGATGACCTGCCCGATTCCACCATGGGTCTGCTGGCCTTGAGCGGCGAATATTACATGCCGTTTCTCCTGGCCAACGCCGCCGCTGCCGAGCGGGGTGAGGACACCTTCGCCCTGAGTTATGATAAAGGCCCCTACAGCCAGGCCACATTCAACTATCAGGTTAAATGCCTGATGGAATTGCGCCGGCGCCTGGCGGAGCTGGAGGGGGCTGCCGCTGAGCGCACCCGCACAATTCTGCAACAGACCGGCTGCCTGGACGCATTGACCAGATAGGCGTCAGCACCTGCTTGCCCTATTTGGCCGGGACGGCTAGATATGGAGCAATGTTTAATTCTGGAGGAGACAATTGTGGCCGATATTAAAGTACAGTCCGAGATTACCGGTAAAGTCTGGGCCATCGAAGCTAAGGTTGGCGATAGCCTGGAAGAAGAAGATACCATCATCGTGTTGGAGTCCATGAAGATGGAAATCCCCGTGGTTGCACCATCGGACGGTACTTTGAAGGAAATTCTGGTCGCTGAGGGCGATGCGGTGACCGAGGGTCAAGACGTCGCCATCATGGAAGGCTAACTGCAGCCAAATCTCAATCCGGGAGCCGGAATAATATGAGCGAACAAACTTCCGAGGCGCCCGCGGCGCCGATTTTCAATCCGTTCTCGCCGGATTTCCTACGCAATCCCTATCCCGCCTTCCAGCAGCTGCGCGCGTCCGCGCCCATCATGCGCACGGATATGGGCTTCTGGGTGGCCTCCCGTTACGAGGATGTCACTGCCATCCTGCGCGATAAGCGTTTCGGCAAATGTTACGTGGAACGGACCGAAAAGAATCATGGTCCCGAAATCTGGGACCAGCCGGTCTATGCCTCCATGCGCAACTGGATGCTGGTCATGGATCCGCCCGATCACACCCGCCTGCGCAAGCTGGTGGCGCGTGCATTTGCGCCCCGTCGATTGAAGGCCTTGCGCCCCCGCGTCCAGCAATTGGTGGACGACAGCCTGGATGCGGTGGAAGCCAAGGGCGAGATGGATTTTCTGTCCGACTTCGCCTTTCCCCTGCCCGTGCACGTCATTTGCGACATGCTGGGAATTCCGGCCGAGGAACGCAATTTCCTCTTTGACGGCTCCCGCGTCTCCGGCCGCCTGATCGACCCGACACCCATGTCGCCGGAAGAACTAAAACAGGTCAACGAAGGTCACATGGAACAGGTGGCGTTTTTCAGGAGTCTGTTCGAGCGCCGCCGCAAAACGCCCGACGATGACATCATCACGGAATTGCTCGGCGCCGCCGACGACGGCGATAAATTGAGCGACGACGAATTAATCGGCAATATCATCCTGCTGTTCGGCGCCGGCCACGAAACCACGGTGAACATGCTGGGCAACGGCATGCTGCACCTGTTGTCCAACCCCGAAGAATGGGAAAAGCTGAAGGCCGACCCCTCGTTGGTGCCCAGCGCGGTTGAGGAAATTCTGCGCTTTGACAGCTCCGTCCAGATGACCGGACGGACTGCCCTGGAAGATGTGGAAATCGGCGGCGTGACCATTCCCGCCGGCGAGGCTGTCTTGAATTTGCTGGGCGCGGCGAACCGGGATCCGGAACAATTCGATGGCGCGGAAGACTTCAAGATCGACCGCCCGAACGTGCAACCCACCTCGTTCGGCGGCGGTATCCATCATTGCCTGGGCGCGCCCCTGGCCCGGATAGAGGGAGAGATCGCCCTGGCCACGTTGATCAAGCGATTGCCCAACCTGGCCTTGGCCAATGATGACCCGGACTGGCGCCTGACCTTCACATTGCGGGGCCTCAGCACCCTGCCCGTTACCTGGTAGGTGCGCCTATGTATATCGCCATGAACCGCTTTCGCGTCGTCAAGGGCGGCGAAAGGGACTTCGAACGCATGTGGGCGGAGCGTGATACCCATCTGCGGGAAGTGCCGGGCTTCATGGAATTCCATCTCCTGCGCGGGGCCGAGGCCGAGGACCATACCCTCTATGCCTCCCACACCCTGTGGCAAAGCCAGGCTGATTTCGAGGCCTGGACCAAATCGGATGCCTTCCGCAAGGCCCACGCTGGCGCCGCCAAAAGCAGCGCCAACAGCCCAAGCCTCTATCTCGACCGGCCGCAATTCGAAGGTTTCGAAGCCATTCAGGCCGTTACGAAAGATTAATTCAGCCGGCGGGCCTGGTGCGGGCTGTCCAGGGAGAAGGCCGGGATCTCGATGTCGAAATGGGCCTCATCCGGGCCGATCATCTCGTATGTGCCGACCATGAGCCCTGACGGCGTCTTCAACGGACAGCCGGAGGTGTATTGGAAACTGTCGCCCGGTCCCAGCACCGGCTGTTCGCCGACCACGCCGGGGCCCTGCACTTCCTCCACATGGCCAACGGCATTGGTGATAATCCAATGACGGTTCAATAGCTTCACCGTCTCGCTGCCGCCATTCTCTATATTGATGGTGTAGAGCCAAAAATATTCATCGGCCGCCGGATCGGACTGATCCGCCAGGAAATGCGGTTCGACCCGCACCGTTATGTCCCGCGTCGTCGCCTCGTACATTGCCTCACCCCGTTTGTCCTGATGACTAAGAGTTAGTCCTGCCTGGGGTTTCTGGCAAGGGTTAAGCGCATCACGAAACACGGCAACCGAGACGGTGGCAACTTGAACCCGATTGGGTAAATTCGTTCCCGCCAATGGCAATATTTCTCAACCACTGGATCAAGGCTGATTATGGGCGCTTCGCCGCCGTTTTCACCCGATCGACTTGCCCGTCATCCTGGATCACGACACCGTAGTCGCGCGCCGCCGCTTCGTTACTGACAAAACCAAGACGCACGTCGCCTGCGACAGCGTCCGGGTCCCGCGCTTTCGGATCGCCAAAGCCGCCGCCGCCGGGCATTTCGATGATCAGCCGTTCCCCCGCAGGAATGGTCTGGAAACCCTTGTTTCGCATTTCCTCGCCAGAGCCAAGCCGCAACCGTCCCTTCGCACCGGCGTCGGCGCCATCGCGCCCACGTGCCGGAAACAAAACACGCTCAAAACTCGCGAAAATGCCGAAAGGCGCATCTTCGCGGCTGGTAATTTCCATCGTCTGCCCCAAGCCGCCCCGTTGCGTGCCGGCACCACCGGAATCCATACGCAATTCCTTGCGCCACACAACGATCGGCGTGATCGCCTCAGTAATCTCGACCGGTACATTGCGCACGCCACTTGGATACGGCGTCGCCGACAAGCCATCAAGCTTGGGCCGCGCGCCGGCGCCACCGCTGTGAAAACTCATCAACATGAACGCCGTCGCCTCGCCCTCCGTTCGCTTGGTGATACCATGGCCTGCGCCAAGTTTGACGTTCCATAGGTTCGAGGTTCCCTCCGCCGGGACCCGGTCGGGCAGCGCCTGATGCAGGCAGCCAAAGATAACGTCCGGCAGCATATGGCCGATGGTCGAACGCGCGACAACGGCGCAGGGGTGGGGCGCATTGACAATGGTATGATCAGGCGCGGAGACCGTGATCGCGTCCAGGGTTCCCGCATTGTTGGGGATATCGGGCGCCACCACGCATTTAGCACCGAACGCGGTGTAGGCTTCGGTGTAGCACATGGGGCAGTTGATCCCGAAGTCCGAGGTACCGGAGGAACCATCGTAATCCACGTGAATAATACCGTTGGATATTGTCAGCTCGGCAACCAGATCAATCGGCTCCTCAAAGCCGTCGATGCGCATGGAATGGCGCCAACTGCCCTGGGGCAGTGCATTGATGGCGGCGGTGATCGCGGTGCGGCTTTGTTCGATAATATGGGTGCCCAGGGCATCAAGATCGTCGAGATCGTATTCGTCCATCATCGCGAACAGCCGGCGCGCGCCGGTGTCGTTGCAGGCGGCAAGAGCGTAGATATCGCCCTCGACCTGAACCGGTTCGCGGACATTGGCACGGACCAGGTTCAACAGCCATTCGTTCATCTCCCCCGCCACGGCAAGGGGCATGATCGGAACATTCAAACCTTCGTGATAGACCTGCCGGCCATCGGGCGACATGCCGACGCCGCCGATATCGACCACATGGCTGGTACAGGCAAATAGGGCGACCATGGCGCCGTTTCGAAAGGTCGGCGTCACAACGGTGAAATCGTGCAGGTGGCCCGTTCCTTTCCATGGATCATTGGTGATGTAGATGTCCCCATCCTTCATGACATCCGCCGGGAACACATCTAGGAAATGCACCACGGCCCGGGCCATGGAATTGATGTGGCCGGGCGTGCCGGTGACGGCCTGGGCCAGCATCTGCCCCTTGAGATCGAAGACCCCGGCGGAAATGTCGCCCGCTTCGCGGCTGGAGGTGCTGAAGGCCGTGCGCATGAGCGTCTGGGCCTGTTCCTCAACCACAGCCAGCAACCGGTCCCACATGACCTGAAAGCGGATCTGCTCCATGCCACTGTTGTTCATGCCGATACCGCCTTTCTTGTCATCACGATTTGCCCCTGCCCGTTGATTGTCGCGGCGAAGCCGTTTGTCACCAACGTCGATGTTTCGTCCTCGACAATTACCGCCGGTTCTGGGATTTCGGCACCTGGCCGTAAATCCAGGCGCGCGTATACGCCTGCTTCGAGCCAGGCACCGTTCGCCGGATCGAACAGCCTGCGTTGGCCATCCGGTTCAGGTCGATAACGGGCTTGGGATGACGACGCTGTTTCCACGGCGGGCCTGTCCGTCGCCAACGACAATGTCCACGTCAGCACCTCGACACCAAGGTTGGGAATGGTGCGGCTGAATAATTTGCCATAGGCCTCGGCGAACCAGCCCGCCAGTGCGTTGCTGTCGTCCGGGTGGAATGCCCGAACCGGAATTGGCACCATGATTTCATGGCCCTGTCCGCGATAGCGCATGAAAGCGCCCCGGGTTTCCACCAGAGGCTCGTCCGGCGCACCTAGCCGAACTACCGCTTCGGCCTCGGCCCGCATCCCGGCGTAGATTTCATTGACCGTGTCCGGATCAAATTCGCGCAAATCCAAATAACGCGTCCGCACCACTTCGTATGAAATTTGCGCCCTTAGAAAACCGATCGCCGAGCCGACACCGGCGCCTTGGGGCACAATCACCGTATCGATGCCAAGCTTGTCCGCGAGGCGCGCCGCATGCAACGGTGCCGCGCCGCCGAATGCGATCAGCGAACGCCCTATCATGTCCTTGCCGTTTTCTATGGCATGCACCCGCGCCGCATTCGCCATATGTTCATCGACAATTTCGGACACTCCGGCAGCGGCGATATTCGTGTCTGCGTTCAGGACATCGGCGACTTCGTGTTCGATGGCGGCCGAGGCGCGTTCGGGTTCCAATGTCACCTTGCCGCCCGCAAAGCGCGTGGGATCAATCCGCCCCAGCACCGTGTCCGCGTCCGTCACAGTCGGCAATGTGCCGTCGTTGCCGTAACAGGCCGGCCCCGGCACGGATCCGGCGCTCTCCGGCCCGACACTTATGCGCTGCATGGCATCGACACCGGCGATGGAGCCGCCGCCGGCGCCGATTTCCACCATGTCGATGACCGGAATCCGCAATGGCAGCCCACTGCCCTTCAGGAAGCGGTGCGTGCGGGCCACTTCGAACGAGCGTGCGATATGGGGCACGAAGTCGTCGATCAGGGTAATCTTGGCCGTGGTACCGCCCATGTCGAAGGAGAGGATTTTATCCAAATCGTTTTTGCCAGCAATATCCCGTGCCAGGATCGCGCCGCCGGCCGGACCGGATTCGACCAGGCGGATTGGCAGCCGAACAGCCGTTTCCACCGTGGTAACTCCGCCGCTGGACATCATAAGCAGTAATGGACAGCCGAGGCCGCCGGTCCGCAAACCATCCTGCAGCCGTTTCAGATACCCCGCCATCATCGGCTGCACATACGCGTTTGCACAGGCCGTGGACATACGGTCGTATTCGCGAATTTCCGGACAAACTTCGGCCGAAAGTGTAACGGCGACATTCGGCAGCGCCTCCGCCAGGATGGCGCCAGCGCGCTGTTCGTGATCCGGGTTCATATAGCTGTGCAGAAAACAGATGGCGACGGCCTCGACACCGGCCTTGTCCAAATCACCGGCCAGTGCGCGCAGGACCCCCTCGTCCAGATCCAGCAATACCGATCCGTCCGCCGCGATCCGTTCCGGAACCGAGAAGCGCCAGTCCCGCGCGACCAGGGGCAGTGGTCGCTCCATATACAGATCGTACTGTTCGAAGCGATGCTCGTAGGCGATTTCAATGGAGTCGCGAAATCCATCGGTTGTAACCAATGCCGTGAGCGCGCCCTTGCGCTCAATCAGGGCATTGGTCGCAAGGGTGGTACCATGAATGACCAGTGTCACGTCCGAGGCGGAGACACCGGTCCGCCGCAAGATATCACCGACGCCTTCAAGAACCGCGCGATCCGGTGCGTCCGGCGTGGTCAACAATTTCACGCTGTCCTGGCCACCGCCATGTTCCAAAACGACATCAGTAAATGTTCCACCGATATCGACCGCCAGCCGGGCTCCGTCACTCATAAACACGCTACCTTTTGTTCAAAACCGTGCAACTGTCTTCCCTCATGCGGCAGTGTCAGACAAGCGCTACTATGATGTTTCGCCTTTGGGGCGTCAACGAAGCGCTATTGGAAGTCGGCTTCTCTACATCATCGCAGCTTGGCAATCGCAAGATACGTTTGCCTTGCCGGCGGGGCATGCTCTGACTACCCTCGTAGGAACAGAGGGAGGGAATGGAATATGCTCAAAATTTGGGGACGGAACGACGGCTCGAACGTAATCAAGGTGATGTGGTGTCTTGGAGAGCTGGGAATAGAGTTCGACCGGATAGATTGGGGCGGGCCGTTCGGCGGCAATGACGAGCCGGAGTACCGGCGGAAAAATCCCAACGGCCGGCTGCCGACGCTGGAGGAAGATGACGGCTTCACACTATGGGAGTCCGGCGCCGTGCTACGCTACCTCTGCGCCAAACACAGCGCCGGCGACCTATATCCCGAGGACCTGGCGGAACGGGCTTCCGCCGACAAATGGATGGACTGGAGTTCGCTGAATTTCGCGCCATTCAACGCGATATACCTTGACCAGTATTTCCGGCTGTCGGAGGCGGAACGGAGCGATGCAGTGTTGGCGGCGGCCGTAACGAGCGCCGTTCCCTGGCTCGACATCCTCGACAGCCATCTGGCCGACAACGAATTTCTCGGTGGCGGGCGCCTAACCATGGCCGATTTTCCGGCCGGTTCCCTCCTGCATCGCTGGATGCACTGGACGCCGAACCGGCCTTCGCATCCACATGTGGAGGCCTATTACGAACGGCTGGCCGCGCGGCCGGCCTACCAGGGACACGTGGTGGCGGCGAATGCGCCGCGAACGCAACAGATCCAGGCGATGTAGTAAACCATCTATAAGCACGGAGAAGACCGATATGGGACCGGAAATTGTCGATTATCTGCTCTATGAGAAGGAGGACAACGGCGTCCTCTGGATAAAATTCAACCGGCCGGAAAAGATGAACGCCCTGTTTGGCACGGCCGAAGAACTAGGCACTGTCGCCAAGGTTGGCGAATATATGCGCGCCGGCGATGATGATCCGGACGTCCGCGTCATCGTGCTGACCGGCGTCGGCCGCGGCTTCTGCTCGGGCGCCGACCTGAAGAGCCGGGCTTCCGAGGACGAGGTCGGCCCCAATTTCAGCGGCGCGCGCGGCGGCCATGAGGGCCCGGATGCTGCCCGGCAGCATTTCTATCACGGCTTTACCAAACTGCACCGCGACATCGCCATCATCCGCAAGCCGACCATCGCCATGATAAACGGCGCCGCTGTCGGCTCCGGCATGGATATGGCGCTGCATTGCGACATCCGCATCGGCTGCGAGAACACCCGCTTCATCGGCTACCAGCAGGCCGGCCAGATCATAGAGAACGGCGGCTCCTATTATTTGCCGAAAATGGTCGGGCTGGGTCGGGCATTGGAATTCGCCTATACCGGTTCGTTGACCGCTGAACGCGCCTACGAATGGGGCATGCTCAACCACCTAGTCACCTCGGAAGAGCTGGAGGCGACGACACGGGAGCTTTGCGAGAGGATCATTGCCCAGCCGCCGCTAGTACAATGGAATTCCAAGCGGATCATGCGCGCCGCACTCGACAGCACACTTGAAACCACCATGGTCCTGACATCAAACGCCGGCGGAATATTGCAAAGCTCGGACGACGCCAAGGAAGCCCGACAGGCATTTGTCGAAAAGCGCAAGCCGAAGTTCCGGGGCGTATAGGCCCATCATGAAACCTTTGGAAGACATCCGCGTACTCTCAGTCACGGTTTTCCTTGCCGGACCCTTTCTTGGCATGACCCTGGCCCGCTTCGGGGCGGAGGTCATAAAGGTCGAAATGCCCCGCGTCGGCGATCCGATCCGCGAAATCGGGCCGTTTACGGGCCCAAATGGCATCAACCACGATCGGGAAACGGAGGAGGATCTCTCCATCCGCTTTCTCAAGCGCTCGGAAGGCGTGAAAAGCGTCACCCTGAACCTGAAGGACCCGGAAGGGCGACGGATGTTCCTTGAGCTGGCAAAGCAATCCGACGTGGTGATCGAAAATCTATCGCCCGGTTCCATGACGCGCCTGGGCCTGGGTTATGAAGACGTCGCCGCCGTCAACCCGGGCATCATCTATTGCTCCATCGCCGGTTACGGCCAGACCGGCCCCTACAAGGATCTGCCTGCCCATGACCATCAGATCCAGGCCATGTCCGGCATCATGGACATGAACGGCGCGGCTGACGGTCCGCCGACCCGGATCGGCGTCTTTGTGGGCGATCTGGTAACGCCGCTGTATGCCGCATATTCAATCCTCGGCGCCTTGCGCTTGAAAGAGAAAACGGGAGACGGGCAATATCTCGATGCCTCCATGATCGATACCCTGGCGACCTTGATGTTCATGGAACCGATGGAACTTGTCCTTCGCGATGGCCAGGCCGTGCGGTCCGGCAACGACAGCCGCAACGGCGTCACCGGGCTTTATCGTCTAACGGACGGCGATGTCATCATTACGGTCGGGAGCCAGGCGCGATGGAAAAACCTGTGCGAAGCCGTCGGTGCCGGTGATTTGCTGACGGACCCCCGTTACGCCACGACGGAAGACCGGGAGACCCATGTGGAGGAATTAAGGCGGCGGATCCAGGACGGTCTGGGCAGGTTCGGGTGCGAGGAAGGCATTGCCCTGTTGCAGAATGTGGGCATCCCCATCGCGCGGGTGCGGACCCTGGATGAAACCATGGACGATGACCATTTCCGTGACAGGGGCACCTTGCGGCCCATGTATCGCCAAGATTCGACGGAGCCCGTGGAGCCGGGCATCATTCCGGGCTTCCCTGTCGCCTTTTCCGGTGGAACGCTGCCCCAGCTTGAGGGCGGCGCGACGCTTGGCCATCACAACGACGAAATCTACGGCCGGTTGCTTGGACTGGACCCGGCCGAGTTGGCGGATTTAAAAAACAGCGGCATTCTCTAGAAAACCAGACGAATATCGTCACTCCCGCGCACGCGGGAGTCCATGCCTGTATCAGCTGTGTCGCATAAACTGTCGAAATGCACAGATTGTTGGACTCCGTGTAGATTCCCGCTTTCGCGGGAATGACACCGAAGGGCCGGAATTTCTAATACTTCAGCAGGCTGCTAGAGCCTCAATCGGGCGGGATCGAAAGGCGCGAGGTTCACGGTCTTGGCGGCGCCTTCCGTGATTAGTTCCGCCATCGCCTCGCCCGTGGCCGGCCCGTTGAGCATGCCCCAAACGCTGTGCCCGGTGGCCACATAGGCCCCGGCAACACCGGGCACGGCCCCGATCTGGGGCAGGCCGTCGGCGGTAACCGGGCGATAGCAGGATTGCGCCGTCAGCACCCGGCTGGCGCCCAATTCAGGCGAAACGTGGCTCGTCATCCGACGCAGTTTCTCGCTCGCGCCCGCCTCGGGAACGACGTCGGCCGGATCCATGGGCAAGGCGTCATGGCCCGACAGCCCGCAGACATATGTCGTGCCGTCGGGCCGGGGATTTATTTCCGGCGAGGAAATCTCCCCATCATCGGTTTCAAGCTCGACAAACAAAGATTCCGGTGATGGCGCATAGTCAAACACCAGGCTGTGGCCCTTGAGACCATGGGTCGGGCCGAGCGGCAACCATTGGCAAGCCAGCATGGACCATGGCCCCATGGCGATAACCACGGCGTCGCTCCATAGCGTCGCGCCATCGACAATGGCGCCTGTGACCTCGTTGCCGCCGGGTGAGAAAGCCATGCCCTCGACACAGCCCTCGATCAGGGTGGCGCCGCCATCGATTGCCGCCGACATCATGGCGTTGGTAAAGGCGGCCGGATCAATCTGTGCCGTAGACGCGGGCGTACCCAGGCGGCCATGGACCGCTGCCTCGTCAGCCAGCCAGTCGGGCGAGGGCAATTTGCGGTAACCGCTGACATCACGGCGGGTACTGGCAACGACACCCAATGTTTCGACCCGGCGATAGCCCCAGTCCCGCCCCAGACTTTCGGCAAGCGTGCCGTGCAGCTCGAAACTGCGACGCGCCAGTGGCGCCAGGTCCGATCCGTCGCACCAGTCCAGCGCCAGAAATCCACCCGATTTGCCCGACGCGCCATTGGCGACGCCGGTACGTTCGACCACGCTGACCTCGACGCCACGTCTGCTCAAGAAATAGGCGATCGATGCGCCAATCACCCCGCCGCCGCAGATTGTGACTTTCATGGCGCGATGATGCGCCCGCCTGCCCTAGCGAACCTCGGTCCAGCTTTCGCAAAAGGCCAGCGCCGATGTACTGAAAGGCCGGCCGTCGCGATCCCGCTCCCAGGACCGGCCGCTGGCTTGCACACCATCCATGACCAGACGGGTTCCGGCGGCCGGGATCAGCACCGTATTGACGCCATAGGGACGCTCCCCAGCGCCCGTTCCGGGCTGGGTATGGATCATCAGCGGATCGCCAAGATTGAACCAGGTCAGCGACAGGCTGGCATCCTCGGCCGTCACGTATTCCGTATAGAAACGATGCGGGTCGCCGTCTTTTTCAAAGGTGGCTTCCTCGACCGGGATATCCAGGTCGGCCAGTTCCGGGATCAATACGCCCTGTATCGTCTCCTGCAGCCAACGGGTCATGGCGATGTTGTCGGACCAGATCCGCCAACTGTTTTCGGTCAGCTCGCTGTTGAGATAGAGCACATGGCCCGGCCCGGCGGGCGACATGACATTACGCCAATAACTGGCGACGGTTGTTTCCGGCCCGCCATCGGTTTCGGAAAGTCGAATGAACGGATTTTCGCCACAGCAAAGCACACGATTTGTATCGGCAGACATGGTCTCTCCTCACTTAAACCAAGATGCGGTGATAAAGACCCATTGTGTAAAAGATAAGCCGTCGCCACAATCCCAAATCCGCCGCCTACGTTTATGCGCTTTACCGGCCTAGGATACTATTTGCGGGTGCTACGCTTGTATGGGAACATCGCGTACAGATTTCAAGCGAGGAACATTCAATGGCTGAACTAACCCTGGCCTATGAGGCGAAGTGCCACAGCATCGGCGTCGTCGGGCGGTCGATCTGCAATGCGCGCAACCATCATTGGGTGGCGGAAAACTCCGGCGGCGAAGCGGTCGGCGCGGGCGAGATGTTTTGCGCTTCCATCGCCGCCTGCGCAGTGAATATGGTCGAGACCATCGCCAGCACCGAGCAGCTCGCCCTGGATAGCATAGAAGTCAATGTCGCGGCCTACCGGGATTTCGACAAACCCGCCGGCGATATATCGGTGTACGACCAGGTGCGCGTGGATTTCCGGATGTGGGGCGTCAGTGACGACGATGCGCGCTTCCTGGTCAAGACGTGGAAACAACGCTGACCCATCTATGGTTCAGTCGCCGTGGCGACTGCGGACACCATTGTAGACTTTACGGCGCACGGTACAGCGCGGTCCGGGTAAAACCGCCTCGTTGTATTTGACAGTGCCCCTAATCCGTCTTCTATCCAACCATGAAACTTGCGAGGTCGAATGAGTACGCTGCCGCTGGCTGGAATACGCATACTGGATATCGGCACGCTTATCGCGGGACCGTTCGGGGCCACGTTGCTGGGTGATTTCGGGGCCGAGGTGATCAAGGTTGAACAACCGGGACCGGGCGATGCCCTGCGCGGCACGCCCGTGGATGGCGAAGCGGCCCGGCCAACGGGATGGCGCGTCGATGCGCGAAACAAGAAATCGGTGACGCTCAATTTGCGCGTGAAGGAAGGCCAGGAAATCCTTTACGAATTGGTGCGGAAATCAGATATTTTATTCGAGAACTTCACGCCAGGAACCTTGGAAAAATGGAATATCGGCTGGGACGTTCTGCACAAGATCAATCCAAAATTGATCATGGTGCGGGTGTCGGGCTATG
>JABIRL010000007.1 GCA_018667855.1 Rhodospirillaceae bacterium | reverse complement strand
CGACCGGTGCATTGGCCTGAGCGATAGTGTGGCGCGCCTCATCCATGGCCGACAGGTAATCGACGTCATCGGTCACCTTGCCGTCCACCACCTTGCGGTAGGGGGACTCGATGAAGCCGTATTTGTTTACCTTGGCATAAGTAGCGAGACTATTGATCAGGCCGATGTTCGGCCCCTCCGGCGTCTCGATGGGGCAGATCCGGCCATAGTGGGTGGGATGCACGTCGCGCACCTCGAAACCGGCCCGCTCCCGCGTCAGACCACCCGGCCCAAGCGCCGACAGACGCCGTTTGTGGGTAATTTCGGACAGCGGATTGGTCTGATCCATGAACTGGCTCAACTGGGAAGAACCGAAGAACTCCCGCACCGCGGCCGCCGCCGGCTTGGCGTTGATCAGGTCGTGGGGCATGACGCTGTCGATCTCGACCGAGCTCATGCGTTCCCGGATCGCGCGTTCCATGCGCAGCAGGCCGATGCGGTACTGGTTTTCCATCAGTTCGCCAACAGAGCGCACCCGGCGGTTGCCCAGGTGATCGATATCGTCGATATCGCCACGGCCATCCTTCAGGTCGACCAGGGTCTTGACCACGGCCATGATGTCTTCGATACGCAGCACCCGCACCGTGTCCTCGGCATCCAGGCCCAGGCGGGCGTTCAGCTTGACCCGGCCGACGGCCGAGAGGTCATAGCGTTCTGAATCAAAGAACATGGAATTGAACAAGTTCTGGGCCGCTTCCACCGTCGGCGGCTCGCCGGGCCGCATGACCCGGTAAATATCGATCAAGGCCTGTTCCCGGGACGAGTTCTTGTCGCCCTTCAGAGTGTTGCGGATATAGGCGCCGACCGTCACATGATCGATATCCAGGGTCGGGATCAGATTGATCCCGGCTTCCCGCAGAGAGGCCACCAGCTCTTCCGTCAGCTCCTCGCCCGCCTCGGCCAAAATCAAACCGGTACTTTCATCAATCAGATCTATGGCGACAAAGCGTGCCACCAGATCCTCGTCCGTGACCAGCAGTTCCTTGACGCCGTCCTCGATCAACTTGCGGGTCCGGCGCGGGGTGATTTTCTCCCCCGCCTCAACCACCACATCGCCGTTCTTGGCATTGATCAGGTCGCGCACGGCGCGCAGGCCGCGCAGGCGCTCGGGCTCGAACGGCGTGCGCCAGCCGCCCTTTTTGGTATCGAACTTGTAATCGACCTTGCGGTAGAAATAATCCAGGATTTCCTCGGCGCTCAAGCCAATGCCCTGCAACAAGGTGGTCACGGGCAGCTTACGCCGGCGGTCGATACGGACAAAGACGATATCCTTGGCATCAAATTCGAAATCCAGCCAGGAGCCGCGATAGGGAATGATCCGGGCCGCGAAGAGAAACTTGCGCGAGGAATGGGTCTTGCCCTTGTCATGGTCGAAAAACACGCCGGGGGAGCGATGCATCTGGCTGACGATCACCCGCTCCGTGCCATTGATGACAAAAGTGCCGTGATCGGTCATCAGGGGCATGTCGCCCATGTAGACTTCCTGCTCCTTGATATCCAGGACCGACTTGGCCTGGGTATCCTCGTCCACTTCGAACACGATCAGACGCAGGGTCACCTTCAAAGGCGCGGCGTAGGTCATGCCCCGCTGCTGGCATTCCTCCACATCATATTTGGGATCTTCCAAATTGAACTTTACGTAATGCAGCTCCGCCGTCTCGGCGAAATCCTTGATCGGAAAAACCGATTTGAAGACACCGTTCATGCCGGTATCGCCCCGCTCGGCTTCCGGAATATCCGCCAGCAGGAATTTGTCGTAGGAACTTTTCTGCACCTCGATCAGATTGGGCATGGCGGCAACTTCCGCGATGCGCCCGAATGATTTACGGATGCGTTTACGACCAGTGAATGTCAGTGACATGCGTCTTCCTCATGCTGCGACCGGCCCCCATCGGAATTTTGATGGAAGCCAGTTGTTCTAGTGTCCAAATACCTGTCTCGCGGCGCCCAATGTGGGTGTGCCGCTATTCAGGCAGTGACAGGTACTGTTCCCCTCGCGAAGCTACCGGACCGTCGACCTTGCTACGTTCCATGTCGCGCCATTTAGCGCGTTCGGAGGTAGTTTTTTCGGCAGGGGTTTCCACGCAAAAACGGGCGTAACCGTCATAGAGGTCCGCCAGTTTGTTTCCAGTTCCAAATTTCTTAGACACCAAGATATCAGTTGATACCGGATTTTTCGGATAAGTCAATATAAACAAACGAAATAACTCAATCACACAAGTAATCGGCCATTGTGCCGCCGGCCGGCAGGTGTTCAACCACTATGCCGGCCGGCGAAAACAACGGTTTTACTTGATCTCGATGGTCGCGCCGGCGCCTTCGAGCTGTTCCTTGATCTTTTCGGCCTCGTCCTTGTCGACGCCTTCCTTGATCTCTTTCGGCGCCGATTCGACCAGATCCTTGGCCTCTTTCAGGCCCAGTCCCGTGAGCGCACGGACTTCCTTGATGACATTGATCTTCTTCTCGCCAAACGAGGCCAAGATGACATCAAATTCGGTCTGCTCCTCGGCGGCGGCGCCGCCATCGGCCGGGGCGGCCGCGGCCGCGGCAACTGGTGCCGCGGCGGAAACGCCCCATTTTTCTTCCAACAATTTTGCCAGATCGGCCGCCTCAATGACGGTCAACGCGGACAAGTCTTCTGCGATTTTATCTAAATCAGCCATTTTCTCTAGCTCCTAGTTCGAACCAATATTGGTATGGTGGCTTCTTAAGCCGCCTCTTCCTTGGACCCCTGGGCCGACAGTACCCGCGCCAATTGCGAAGCGGGTGCCTGAACGACACCGGCCAGCTTGGTCGCGGGGGCCTGCAACAGCCCGACAATTTTGCCACGAAGTTCATCCAGGGACGGCAGGGATGCCAGCGCCTTGACGCCGTCCACATCCAACTGACTGTCGCCCATGGCGCCGCCAAGAACGACAAGCTTGTCGTTGCCCTTGGCGAAATCGACCGCTACCTTGGCGGGCGCGACCGGATCGTCCGAATAGGCGATCGCCGTCGGCCCGGTGAACAGGTCACTGATCGGGGCATAAGGGGTTCCATCAAGGGCAAGCTTGGTCAGCCGGTTTTTGGTGACCTTGAAAGTAGCGCCAGCCGCCCGCATTTGCCGCCGAAGATCAGAGATCTCGGCAACGTTCAAGCCGCTGTAGTGGGTGACTACGACTGACGAGGTGTTCGAAAACATCTCGTTCAATTCCGCCACCGCCTCACGCTTTTGCGCTCGGTCCACTTTTTCGCTCCCTAACGGTGGCCATGGGGAAAGAACCCCGCATGACCGGTTGCGGTTTAGACCGCGGCAACCATGCCGCGATCCGGTTAACCTGCCCCAGGGTTCGAACTGGTTTCGCGGCATCCTCAAAGGATGGCAGCCGCGAATTCCGCCTCTACCCCCGTCTATACAGGTGGTCCCCTAACATTGGACCCTTAGGCAACCCCAGTTGGAGCGGCGCCTGCAGTCTCGGACAGGATGGAAAGCTTCAGACCCCTGGGTTTGAAAAACCCGTGTGGTCGTTGCTTTCCGGCGTTGGGCCACGGTTTATGTTCCGCGGCCAACCTCTTAAATACGACGTGGCAGATGCCACATGCTCGGGTCTTTAGGAGTTGACCGAAGCAAAGTCAATCTTCACGCCGGGACCCATGGTCGAACTGACCGCGACCTTTCTGATGAAAGTCCCTTTGGAGCCGCTCGGTTTGGCCCTGACCACGGCGTCCACGAAGGCCTTGACGTTGGCCTCGATGGCGTCCTCGGTGAAGCTTGCCTTGCCGACGCCGGCATGGATCACGCCGGCCTTCTCGACGCGGAATTCCACCTGGCCGCCTTTTTGCGCCGCGATGGCGCCCGCCACATCCGGTGTCACGGTGCCCAGCTTCGGGTTCGGCATCAGGCCGCGCGGGCCCAGCACTTTACCCAAACGGCCAACCACGGCCATCATGTCCGGGGTGGCGATGCAACGATCGAAATCCATCTCGCCGGCCTGAATTTTTTCCGCCAGATCCTCGGCCCCGACCAGATCGGCACCGGCTTCCCGGGCTTCGTCCGCCTTGGCGTCCTTGGCGAACACGGCCACGCGCACGGACTTGCCCGTGCCGTTGGGCAGTTGCACCACGCCGCGCACCATCTGGTCCGCATGGCGGGGATCAACGTTCAAGTTCATGCAAATTTCGATGGTTTCGTCGAACTTCGCAGTCGCCGCTTCCTTGATCATCTTGACCGCGGCGCCCAGTTCGTATTCGGCCTCGCGGTCGATGTTTTCGCGGGCGCCCTTGGTACGTTTGCTGTTTTTAGCCATCTGTCAAACCCTCCACCGTGATGCCCATGGACCGGGCCGAACCGGCAATCATCTTGCTGGCCTGATCCAGGTCGTTGGCATTCAAATCAACCATCTTCTGCTCGGCGATTTCCCGCACCTGCGCCATGGTTATGGAACCGGCCGTCTCGCGGCCCGGCGTCTGAGAGCCCTTTGGCAGACCGGCCGCCTTCTTAATGAAAAAGCTCGCCGGTGGGGTCTTGGTAATGAAGCTGAAGCTTTTATCGCCGTACACCGTG
>JABIRL010000105.1 GCA_018667855.1 Rhodospirillaceae bacterium | reverse complement strand
TTGGCTGCGCCTGCAAAACGGCGGCCATCAGGTGATACAACAGGATCAGCAACCGGCCTGGGACAATCACGGTCTATTGGACACGATAGATTTTTCCTGATCAGACTCCCGGCGTACGGCTCAACGGTTCCAAATCAAACGCCAGCCGGCCCCAGTTTTCCCGCAACCGGTCTCCGTCCATCAGATAGTGCGTCCGCAGCGCGCTGATATCCCGGAAACAACGCTGCAAGGGCTCCCCTTCATTGATGGCGCTGCTGCCACCCGCGATAAACAACCCATCGACGACACTGGCCGACATCTCAACACAATGTTGCAACTGCAATTGCATGCGGGCCCGCTCTTCCAATGTCAGGGTCTGCCCCATGGGTACCCGCTCGGCCACCAAGTCCATATAGCTCCGGGCTTCCTGTAACAACATGGCCTCGGCCGTATCCAATTCGGCCACGGCGGCGGCCAGTCGCCGTTGCGCGGCGGGCGTTTCGAATAATTTCACACCCGGCTTAAAGGCGGATGTTTTGGTTCGGGCACGATCCACGAAAGCATCGATGGCACCCCGCGCGATACCAACCGCGACAGCCGCAATTTCGGCATAAAATATCGGCGACGCGGGCCCGCCAAAGAACGGATTGTCATGCAGAACGCGCCCCGGCGACGGTCCCCGATCAAGATCGAATAGCGAGAGAGCCCTGGACGTTGGAACGAACAGGGATTGGACATTCGCCTGCTTGCTGCCCGTTCCGCGCAAACCCATGACATGCCAGTTATCGACCACCTGATAATCCCGGTCTCGAATGACACAGACCAGCAAATCCGCCGGTGGTCCACCGCTATCGGGGCCCGGCACAATGGCGTTGACGGCCAGCCAATTGCTCAAATCGCAGCCGGAGGCATAGTTCCAGGAGCCATTCAATTCAAAGCCGCCGTCTACCGGGGTAGCGGTTCCCGTGGGCGCGAAAATCAGAGGAAAACGCAAATCGCCATCGTCGGCGTATAGCTCTTCCTGTGCCTCGGGTTCATATTGGGCAGCCCACCATGTATGCGCCGCCGTCAGGCTCAACACCCAACCACTACTGCCGCAGCCCCGGGATATCTCCACCATGCAACGCACCATGGTCGGCAGATCGAACTCATAGCCGCCGAATTTTTTGGGCTGAACAATACGGAAGAATCCAGCTTCCAGAAATTGCGCCACGGTTTCATCCGGAACACGGCGCAACCTTTCGCATTCCTCGGCCCGGGCCCGCAAGTTCGGAACCATGTCACGGGCCCGCTGGATCATGCCATCGGGTGTCAGGTCCTCGTCAATCCGGCCGTATCGCGCCATCAATCCAGCTCTTGCCATTTCGGTGGCCGCTTCTCCATGAAAGCGGCCAGGCCTTCGGCCGAGTCTTCCGTCGCCACGATATTGCGCATGGTCTCGGCGACGTTTTCGATGTCGCGGCGGTAATCTGTGTCGTTGGCTCGCATGTAGGCATCCCGGCCCAGCTTCATCACCACCGGCGATTTATCCGCCAGCTTGCGGGCAAGTTCCATCGCCCTGTCCATGACCTGGCCGTCGGGCACCACGTGATTGACGATACCCAGATCCCGGGCGACCTCGGCGTCAAAGTCGTCACCGGTGAATAGATATTCAAAGGCCCGGTGCCGCCCGGCCATACGCGGCAGGTGCACGAAATGCAGGGCGGGGATTAAGCCGACGTTGATTTCGGGATATCCAAAGGTCGCGCTTTCGCCGGCGATGATCATGTTGCAGGAAACCGCCACCGTCATGCCGCCGGCCCGCGCCGCGCCTTCGACAGCGGCGATGGACGGTTTGCCTAGGCGGTATTGCACATCGTTCAGCTCGAAATACAGCCGCTCCAGAAATCCCCGCATGCCTTCGCCGTCCACGCCCTTGACCACGGATAGATCCAGGCCGGCACAAAATGTGGCATCAAGGGCGGACGCAATTACCACGGTGCGAACCCCGTCGTCTTCACCGGCCTGGCGCAGGGCGGCGATGATTTCGTTGACGAAATCCAGGCTCAAGGCGTTTACCGGGGCACGGTTCAGGCGTAGGACCGCGATCCGGTCCACCACCTCATACTCAACGTTCTCATAACTCATGATTTAGCTGTTCCGCCGGGGCAGGATGCCCATTTCCTTGGCGACAATCTGTTGCATGACCTCATTGGCGCCGCCGCCGATGCTGACCAGCTTCATGTCCCGGAACACGCGGGAGATACGGTTCTCGGCCATATAACCCTGGCCACCCCAAAACTGCAGCAATTGCGGCGGCATTTCAGAGGCCGCCACGCCAATCAGGTATTTTGCCATGGAGGCCAATTTGGTCACATTGCCGCCCGAGACATAGATATCCGTGGCCCGGTAAAGAAGGGATCGGATGGCCTCCAGCTGCGATTGCATTTCGGCCATTTTGTAATGCATCACCTGATTGTCCAGGATCGGCCGGTTGAAGGCCATGCGCTGTCGGGCATAGTCGATGGTTTCTTCCAACGCATCTTCCAGGAACGTCACCGTGCGCGCCACGGCGTAAAGGCGCTCTTCCTGAAACTGTTCCATCTGATAAGTGAAGCCCATGCCCTCTTCACCGATGCGGTAGCGTTGGGGTACGCGCACGTCGTCGAAGTGCAGATGCCCGGTGTCGGAGCACATTAGTCCAAGTTTTTTCAGTTTCTGCTTGCTGATGCCCATACTGTTCAGGGGCACCACGATCAGGGTCTTATTGCGGTGGGGTCCGTTATCCTCGGAGGTATTGCACAACATACAAATCCAATCGCCCTGAATGGAGTTTGTTATGAACATTTTGTCGCCATTGATCACATAGTCATCACCGTCCTTGCGGGCGAACGAGCGGACCGAGGATACATCCGAGCCCGAGCCCTGTTCCGTGACACCAATACAGCCGATCAGATCGCCGGCAATTGCCGGCGCCAGAAATTCCTGACGCAATTCGTCGCTACCGTGGGTCGCCAGCGCCGGCGTCGCCATATTGGACTGCACGCCGATGGCGGTGGATACGCCTTGGGCCCTGGCGTGGCCCATTTCCTCGGCAAAAACCACTTCGAAGGAATAATCCAGATCCATGCCGCCGAATTCAGACGGTTTGGAGATACCAAGGATACCCGCCTGGCCCATTTTCTTGCAGATATCGTGCAGCGGCATGATCTCCGCTTCCTCCCATTCATCGACGAAGGGATTGATATCGTTCGTGACGATATTGGCGACCGTGCGCCGCAGTTCCATATGTTCGGGGGTTTCCTGCATGTCGTTACTCCTACATTATCAATGCTTGCTTAAATCGGCGTATCGCCGCTGATAATCGTGCGCCACATGGTCCGACGCGTACCGACGGGCATATTCAGAACGGTGGCGCAATGCATGCTGACCGCATTGTCCCAGGCCACCAGATCGCCCTTCGCCCAGCGATAGCTGAAGCAATAGCGATCCTGCAGGCAATGATCGAAGATTTCCCTCAGCAACGCAGCGCTTTCCTCCTCCGGCATATCCATGATCCGGACAGTGAAGCCCGGATTGACAAAGATCGCCTTCTGCCCGGTCTCGGGCTGCGTGCGCACGACGGGGTGGTAGACTTCTGGTGTTTCGGCCTTTTCCGCCTCGGACAACTCCTTGCGAATGCCCTTCATGTTCACCTGCAGGCGGGTACGGTGATGGTAGTTGTGGGCCGCGGTCAATCCGTCGAGGCGGGTTTTCATTTCGTCCGGCAGCTCGTCATAAGCTGCCGCCAGATCACAAAACAGGGTATCGCCGCCGCCCTCCGGAACTTCGATACCGTAAAGCGTCGTGGCCCGCGACGGTTTTGCCTTGTACGAGATATCTGAATGCCAATAACTGCCCGCATCGGCCAGGCCCTTCGGTTTGCCCCCTTCGACCACCGTTGAGACCATCAATATCTCGGGGTAGTCGGCGTGATGATAGTCGCTGAGGACATGCTTTTCCAGCGGCCCGAAATGGCGCGAAAAATCCAGCAATTGCGGCTCGCTCAGGTTCTGGCCGGGAAATGCCAGCACCCGGTGCGTGAACCAGGCCTCGTCAATCTCACCATATGTCCCTTCGTCCAGGGGCTGCGAGAGGTCCAGATCATGGACCCGTGCCAGAAATGTCTCACCCAACCGTTCAATACGCATGACAAACTCCTATATTGCTCTTCCCTTACCTAACGCATCGGGCGCATTATTGGCCAGTCCTGATCCATTCAACATCCATTCAACATCCATTCAACATCCATTCAACGGAGCCATGCCATGACCACCACCGCCCCCTCGCTCGGTGACAATCAACCATCAGCCATGTTCTTCTGGCCAACCCCGGATCGGCCCGTGGTTGATCGGGGTGAAGGAATTTATCTGTGGGACCAGGACGGCAAACGCTATATCGATGCCTGTTCAGGACCGCAAACCGCCAATATCGGCCACGGCAACGTACGGGTGCGTGAAGCCATGATGGCCCAGGCTGAGAAAGTCAGCTACGCCTTCCGCTCCCACTTTCTCAACGAGCCGGCCGAGTTACTGGCCCGGGAAATTGTCGATATGGCGCCGGACGGCCTGGACCAGGTGTTTTTCGGCTCGGGCGGTTCGGAAGCGGTGGAGGCCTGTATCAAGCTGGCCCGGCAACACGCCATCGCCATTGGCGAAGCGACCCGCTACAAGGTGATCTCCCGCCTGCCGTCCTATCACGGCACCACCCTGGGCGCCCTGTCGTTGACCGGCGACCCGGCGGGCTTTTCCATGTTCGCGCCCATGATGGTCAACCACCCAAAGATCCCGGCGCCATTCTGCCGCTATCGCCCGGCGGGGCAGAGCGAGGATGAAGCGGCCCTTGCCTTCGCCAATACGCTCGAAACGGAAATCATCAACCAGGGCGCGGAAACCGTATTGGCCTTTATCATGGAGCCCATTGGCGGGGCCGCCACCGCCGCCCTGACCGCGCCGCAGGTCTATTACACCCGCGTGCGGGAAATCTGCGACCAATACGGCGTATTGCTGATCTTCGACGAAGTCATGAGCGGCGCCGGACGCAGCGGCAAGTATCTCTCGGCCGAACATTGGGATGTGACACCGGACCTGGTGGCTCTGGCCAAGGGTCTGGCCTCGGGCTATATCCCGCTCGGTGCCTGCCTGACCTCGAACCGTATCATCGGCGCGGTGGAGGACGCGGGCGGCTTCGCGCACGGCCATACCTATTCCGCCTCCCCCATCGCCTGCGCCGTGGGCCGGGCGGTGCTGGCGGAACATCTGGATAATGACCTGATCGGCAACGCCGCCCGCATGGGCGCCATACTGAAAAGCCGCCTCGAAGGCCTGTTGGATGAGTTCGAATTCATCGGCGAGATTCGCGGCAAAGGTCTGTTGCTGGGTTTTGACGTTATCGCGGATCGGGAGACCGGACGGCCCCTGCCGCCCGAACTGGATGCTTATCTGCACCTGGGCCAGGAAGCCTACGACCGAGGCCTGATCATTTATTCCCGCCGCACCATGGGCGGCGCCAAGGGCGACAACTTCCTGGTCTCCCCGCCTCTGATCGTCACCGAGGATCAGATCGATGACATCATGGAATTGCTGGTTCAGTCGCTTCGGGCCTTTGCCCCCACAGCGCGGGCCGCTATAAACGCAAGTTAACAACCCAACACATAATAGGAGACCGCCATCATGCTCGCCGCCATTGCCACCCTACGGGCCAAGGAAGGCTCGGAAGCCGATTTTCTCGCCGTTGCACAGGAACTCGCCGTCGCCGTCAACGCCAATGAAGAGGGCTGCCTGTCCTACGAGATCTTCCAGGGCGAGAACCCCCAGACATTTATCTTCATCGAGCGCTACAAGGACGAGGCCGCCACGGAAGCCCACCGCAACTCCGACCACTTCAAAACCATCGGCGCCCGCATGGGCCCCTTCATGGCCGGCCGCCCCGACGTGCAGAGACTGAACCTGGCGTAAAGCTCTTAAGCCTGGGCCTTAAACGCATCCAATATTTCGGACCCCGTTGCCGACCAGACACCGTCGTGGCCGGTGATGTAGGACAGGGCCTCTTCCAAGGCTTTGATGCGATAGGCCTGGCCGGTGATCCAGGGATTGAGGTTGATGGCCATGATGCGGCCGCCGCTCCTCTCGGTCTCGGCATACAGGCAATCGAACTGGTCCTTGAGCTGGCCCACGTATTCCTGTTCCGTATGGCGCAGGGCGATCAGGATCTGCTGGTCGTCCAGTTCCATGGCGTGGGGCATGTTGTGGATGGTGCCCGATGTGGTCTCAAACGCATAGGGCATGTCGTCGTTGGCCCAGTCGCACAGATAATCGATGCCGTTGGCCGCCACCAGATCAGGCGTGTTCATGGATTCGGAGCGGATCGGCGACAGCCAGCCGCGCACCTTTTGGCCCGACAGACCGCGTAGGCTTTCCAGCACGCCCTTGATCAGGGCGGTTTCTTCCCCTTCGTCCATATCGCCATGATGCGGGTGGCCCATATCCAGGCCGTTGGCGATCAACTCCCAATTCCGCTGGTTCACCTGCTCCACCAGATAGGGATACATCTCGGCCAGGGCCGAATTCATCGCCACGGAAGATCGGATGCCCAGCTTATCCAGCACTTTGAAAATACGGTAAACGCCGATCCGGTTGCCGTAATCCCGCAAAGTGTAATCCCAATAATCGGGATAGGGCCGCACCATGCCCGCCGGTACGGGAACGGCGGGTTTCATGTCCATGGGGAACCATTGCAACTGAGTCACGACCCACAAAGCGATGCGGGCGCCGTTGGGCCAGGTGACGGCCGGGCGTTCATGCAGTTGCGACCAGGTATAGCGGTCATGATCCATGCCATGGCCGCGCTTGGGGTATTTCAGATAGTCATCGGTCAAGGTCATAGCTATGCCCCCCGCTTGGCGGCCAGGGCGGCAACCACATTGTCGTAATGATGTTCGTAATAATGCGCCGCGATCTCCCGCCCCGTGGTCACCCAGACCTTGTCGTGGCCGGTGATATATTCCAACACCTCGGCGAAATTGCCGATGCGGTGGGGTTGTCCGATCAGGAAGGGATGCAGGGGAATGCACATGACCTGGCCGTTGTCCGCACCTTCTTCATAAAGCTGATCGAAATTGGCCTTCAGGATATCGGTGTAGTGGCGGCTGCTTTTGCCCAGCATGGTGAGCACGACGGTATCGTTCATTTCCAGCGAATAAGGCACGGAAATCAACTTGCCGCTTTTGGTGTTCACGGGCTGTGGCTGATCGTCGTGGAACAGATCGCAGGTATATTTGATACCGTATTCCGCCAATAATTCGAAGGTATTGGTGGTGTAGGACAAGGCCGGGGCCAACCAGCCGTCCACGTTCTGCCCGGTGGCATCCAGAATGGTCTTGATGACATCATCCATCATGGCCCGCTCCATCTCCTCCGGCATGCCGTAGGTGTAGCGGGTGTTGTAGATACCGTGGGAGAAGAACTCCCAATCCAGTTCATTGCAGACCTTGATGATTTCCGGGTGATGCTGACAGATCGCCACGTTGAGGGAGACACTGCCGCGCACGCCGTATTTCGCCATGGCCTCCATCATGCGGAAGAAACCGGCCCGGTTGCCGTAGTCCCGATGGGAATAGGGCACCACGTCCGGGTTCGGCTTGGGCCAGGGTTTACGTCCCGGGCTGATGGGCGGATCGTATTCGTAATATTCGATATTCGGCGCCACCCAGAAGGCGACCCTGGCGCCATTGGGCCAGGTTATCTTGGGCCGATCCACCGCGGGCGAATAGTCATAGAGCCCAGGCTCACGCATCATGGGGGAGGTCTCCTAGTCGTTCAGAATTTGATAGTTTTCCAGATATTCGATGACGTCCCCCGCCGGCACGACATCGGCATATTTGATCGCCATGTCATAGAGATTGGCGAAATGGGGGCTTTCATGCTTATCGGCCACGCATTCCTCGGGCACGATGGTGCGGAAGCTGCGTGAGAGGCTATCCACCACCGTGGCCCGGACGCAACCGGATGTGGAGCCGCCCGTGACGATCACGGTATCGATACCATGGAAGTTCAGGATAGACGGCAAATTGGTCTCGTGAAAGGCCGAGGCCATGCGTTTGTTGATGATTACGTCTTTTCGCTCATCAATATTCAGGCGATCATCGAATTCGGACCGGCGGGAGCCGACTTTGATGTTCTGCAATGAATCCGGGGTATCCGTGCGGGTGCCCCAGATGCCGCAATCCTCACCCGAGTCCATATAGGCCACATAGGTCCAGACCACGGGCAGGTTTTTCGATCGCGCCAGATCAGAGATCTGATTCACATAGTCCATCTGCGCCGGGTCGGTCTCGTACGACGTGACGAATTCGCCCACGCTGGTGTAGGCCTTTTGCAGATCCACGTTGATCACCGCCGCCTTGCGACCAAAGCCAAAACGCGGCCGGGTCGGGTTGGCCTTGATCTCTTCATAAAGCTGCCGGGCGCTCTTGTCCGAGGTTTCCATGTTCATTCATCTCCCAAGTATTCAAAGCAACTGTATCAGGGCTGGAAATCTGCCGCCTCACCGTATTCACGGCCTCCCGCGAATCAGACTTGCCAGGCACCCTCCCCATGCAATTAACGAAACACTAGCAGATGCAGCAGGTAACGGAAAACACCGCCGCAAAAAAAATGGGGCCGCCCCGAAGGACGGCCCCATTCTATTCAAGATACAGTAAGAGGATCAGACGCTGTAATACATCTCGAACTCGACCGGATGGGGGGTGTGCTCCATGCGATAGACTTCCTCCCACTTCAGTTCGATATAGCCATCGATCTGATCGTCGGTGAAGACGCCGCCCTTTTTCAGGAAGTCGCGGTCCGCGTCCAGGCTTTCCAACGCTTCGCGCAGGGAACCACAGACGGTTGGCACGTCGGCCAACTCCTCCGGCGGCAGGTCATAGAGATCCTTGTCCATGGGATCGCCGGGATGGATTTTGTTCTCGATCCCGTCCAGACCGGCCATCAGCATGGAGGTGAAGGCCAGGTACGGATTGGCGCCCGGATCGGGGAAGCGGATTTCAATGCGCTTGCCGTTGGGGCTGGGGGAGAACGGAATGCGGCAGGAGGCGGAACGGTTACGCGCCGAATAGGCCAGCAGCACCGGCGCCTCGAAGCCTGGGATTAACCGCTTGTAGCTGTTGGTCAGCGGGTTGGTGAAGGCGTTCAGGGCCTTGGCATGCTTCATGATGCCGCCGATGTAATACAGGCAATCCTCCGACAGATCCGCATAGCCGGAGCCGGCAAACAGCGGCTTGCCATCCTTCCAGATGGATTGATGCACATGCATGCCGGAGCCGTTGTCGTCGATCACCGGCTTGGGCATGAAGGTTGCCGTCTTGCCATAGGAGTGCGCGACATTGTGTACGACGTATTTATAGATCTGCAGATTGTCCGCACATGTGGTCAGCGGCGCGAACTTCATGCCCAGTTCATGCTGGCTGGGGGCCACTTCGTGATGATGCTTTTCCGTGTCGAGACCCATTTCACGCATCACGGTCAGCATTTCGCTGCGCAGATCAGCAGCCGAGTCCACCGGGGGAACGGGGAAATAGCCGCCCTTGGCCGCCGGGCGATGGCCGATGTTACCGCCATCGAAGTCACGGCCCGAATTGTAGGGACCTTCGCCTTCGTCCACGGAATAAAATGTCTCGTTCTGGGAGACATTGAAACGCACGTCATCGAAGACAAAAAACTCGGCTTCCGGCCCGAAAAAGGCGGTGTCACCAATGCCTGTGCTTTGCAGATAGGCTTCCGCGCGGCGCGCCGTGGACCGAGGGTCCCGGCCATAGGCCTCGTGCGTTGCGGGTTCGACCACGTTGCAGAATATGGACAAGGTCGGCTGCGCCATGAACGGGTCCATCACTGCTGTCGCCGCATCGGGCATCAGGGCCATGTCACTGTCGTTGATCGCCTTCCAACCGGCGATGGAGGAGCCATCAAACATGATGCCCTCGGCAAACAGGTCGGCGTCCACGAAATTGGAATCCATGGCAAGATGTTGCCACTTTCCGCGCGGGTCGGTGAAACGGAAGTCGACAAAGGGAATTTCCTCGTCCTTGATTCTTTTCAGGACGCTTTCAGCGTTGGACATGGTTTTCGGTTCCTTCCTGTGTCCTCGTTGGTTCTATCGGTGTTAGTTCTATTGCCTAGCTTCATGCAAATTTTCAAACAGTTAGATGGCTTCTATATGGCTTCGTTGCCAGTCTCGCCGGTCCGAATTCGGATCGCCTGCTCAACCGTGGTGATAAAGATCTTGCCGTCACCAATCCGGCCCGTGTGCGCGGCGGTCTGGATCGCTTCCACCGCGCGTTCGACCAGACTGTCTTCCAGCACCACCTCCAGCTTTACCTTCGGCAGAAAATCCACCACATATTCGGCGCCACGGTACAATTCCGTATGCCCCTTTTGGCGGCCGAAGCCCTTGGCCTCGATCACCGTAATGCCCTGAAGGCCAATTTCGTGCAAGGCCTCCTTCACTTCATCCAACTTGAAGGGCTTGATTATCGCTTCAATTTTTTTCATGGCGTAAAATCTCTTTCCCGTCGCAATCAGCTAAATGCGTCAGCGCATTACATGGGATGAATAGCATAAATCATGCCAACTTCATCGAATTTTAAGTCCTTGAATTTAAACGATAAATTCGACATGCCTTTGAAGCGTTCCAGAGTTTTGCCTATGATTTCAGCGGCTTGCCTAAAAAGAAGGCATTTGATGGCTCATTGGGCCGTCACCAACTTCCGAATTCGCGCCATGGCTTCACGAATATTCTCCGTTGAATTGGCGTACGAAAACCGCAGATAACCTTCACCGTTGGCCCCAAACGAAGTGCCGGATATGGCCGCCACGCCGGCCTCGTTCAGCAGCCTCTCCTGCAATACGCTGGATGACATGCCCGTACCTTCGATATTGGGGAAGGCGTAAAAAGCACCGCCCGGCCGCGCGCAGCGGAAGCCGGGGATCGCGTTTAATTCGTCCAGGATAACTTCCCGCCGTTGATCGAATGCCTTGACCATCTCGTCCGCCGCATCCTGGGGGCCGCGCAGCGCCTCGACGCCGGCCCATTGGGTGGCGGCGTTGACGCAGGAATGATCGTTGACGCACAGCCGTGTGGCCTGTTCGGCGCAGGCTTCCGGCCAGATCGCATAGCCCAGGCGCCAGCCCGTCATTGCATAGGTCTTCGACCAGCCGTCCAACAGGATCAGGCGGTCGCGGATTTCCGGGTATCCCAGCATGGAGACATGGGGCTGGTTGTCATAGACCATGCGGCTGTAAATCTCGTCCGACATGACGACGACTTCCGGGTGCCGCTCCAGGCCCGCCACCAGCTTGTCCAGCTCCTCCTTTTGCACCACGCCGCCCGTGGGGTTGGCGGGCGAATTGATAATGATCAGGCGGGTGCGCTCGTTAATCTTTTCCAAGACCTCGTCCGCCGAGAAGCTAAAGCCGGTTTCCTCGTGCAGGGCGATGGGCACGGGCGTGGCGCCGGAAAAACGGATCGCGGATTCATAGATGGGGAAGCCCGGGTTGGGATACATGATCTCCGCCCCCGCCTCGCCGAACATCAGGCAGGCATAGAACATGGTCGGCTTGCCGCCCGGCTGGACCACCACATGCTCGGGATCAATGGCCACGCCCCGGTATTTCTGGATATCGTCCGCCACCGCCTGACGCAGTTCCGGGATGCCGTTGGCGGGCGTGTAGCCGTGATGGCCGTCGGCCAGGGCCTTGCGCCCGGCCTCGACAATATTCTCCGGCGTCTGAAAATCGGGCTGGCCGATACCGAGGTTGATGATATCGCGGCCCTGAGCAGCCAGCGCATTGGCCCGGGCCAGAACCTCAAACGCGGTCTCCGTCCCTAGGTGGTTCATTCTATTGGCAAGTTTCATGGCCGGGTTATGCCAGATTGGCGCGGCGGCGCAAAGCCCTTCATTCGATCTACTGGCGATCAACTGACGATCAATGCGCCGCCTTGTACGCTTTCAAGGCTTCCCGCGCGATGACCAGCTGCATCACCTGGGAGGTGCCCTCGAATATGCGCAGTAATCGCGCATCACGGAACAGCCGTTCCACCGCCGTTTCCCGCATATAGCCGTAGCCGCCGTGTACCTGCACGGCCCGATCCGCGATGCGCCCCACCGCTTCCGAGGCGAAGTATTTGCAGGCCGCTGCCGCCTTGGTCACGTTCTCGCCCGCATCCATTTTGCGGGCGGTCTGCTCTACCATGGCCCAGGCGGCCAGGCTCTCCGCCTCGCTGTCGGCGATCATGGCCTGGATCAACTGGAAATCGGCGATCGGCCGGCCGAACTGCTGGCGTTCCACCGCATAGGCGATCATCTCCTCCACCAGCCGCGTGGCCAGACCGACGCAGACCGCGCCCATGTGGATACGGGCATCGTCCAGCACCTTCATGGCGGTGATAAAGCCCTGGCCTTCGGTCGCGCCCAGCAAGGCATCCGCCGGGACCCGGCAATCGGTAAAGGTGACATCCGCCGTAGGCGCGCCCAACTGGCCCATTTTCTCCAGCGGCGGATCCACATGCAGGCCCGGCGTGCCCGCCTCCACCAAAAAAGCGGAAACACCAGCGGCGCTCTTGTCGTCGGGATCGGTCCGCGCCATGACCGTGAACAGGCCGGCCACGGGCGCGTTGGAAATGAATCGTTTGCTGCCGTTCAGGACATAGCCGTCGCCGTCTCGCAACGCGGTGGTCGAAAGGCTTTTCGCATCCGAGCCGCTGCCCGGCTCCGTCAGGCAAAAGCTGACGATCATCTCGCCGGCCGCGATGGCCGGCAGGTAACGGCGCTTCTGTTCCGCCGTACCATCCAGAACAATGCTTTTGCCACCCACGCCGTTGGTGGTGCCTACGTACGAGCGAAAGGCCGGCGCGGCGCGGCAGAATTCGAAGATCATCCGCACCTCGGCCCATTTGCTCAGGCCAAGGCCGCCGTGCTCGGCGGGAATGGCATAGGCGAACAAACCCATCTCCCGCATCAGGTCCAGCAGCTCATCGGGTATGCGGTGTTCGCGGTCGATTTGCGCCTCCGCCGGGATCAGTTTTTCGTTGACCAGGCGGCGCACGGCATCCAGCAGCGGGGCGATATCATCTTCGTTCATCATGTGGTTCCTTGGGGCCTCTCCCCTCGCCCCCAATGTGCCCCGTGCATGGTCTCTCGTCCAGCTTGCGCCCCGGCTCAACCCTTTATGCTGCCCCGGACGTGAACCATCTGGTGCGTTTCTGCTTCAGAAAAAAGGGCAGTGTTCTGGCCGATGCCCTGGACCACCTGCGGGATTTCTTCGGCAAATAAAGCGACCGCTTGACGACGGCCTTCGGGGGGGTTATCTCAACCATCCCAACCTGTGGCGG